>CALRRX020000125.1:0-7884 GCA_943370675.1 Reyranella massiliensis 521
CAGTACTTGGCTGTGGACTTCGCCTTTCAATAAAGAAACGGTTTCTCTTTTCCCTAAAATCAAAAGCTACGGCTACGATTCAGTAGAGATTCCCGTGGAAGATCCTTCCTTAATTGACTTGGATTTAGTGAAGAAAGCGTTGGCAGATAATGGGCTCAGTCCCATTATCTGCGGGGCTTTCGGGCCAAGCAGAGACTTGACTCACGAAGATCCTTCCTTTCATCAAACCTGCTTTGACTACCTCGACGCCTGCTTTCACATCGCCTCCGAATTGGGTGCTGGATTCGTAGCCGGTCCGATGTATTCTGCAGTGGGAAAAGCAAGATTAGTCTCTCCCGAGCAAAAGAAGATCGAATGGAATCGTGCCGTCACCAACCTTCAAAAGGTGAGTAAACGAGCCGGTGAATTTGGTCTGGAAATCGCCATTGAAACCCTAAATCGCTTTGAAACGGATCTGATCAATACCGCTGAGGAACTCATGCAATTGATTCATCATATCAATGAACCACAGGCTAAAGCGATTTTGGATGGCTTTCACATGAATATCGAAGAACCGGATATCGAGGCAGCCATCAAAAGAGTGGGTGATAAATTAATCCACGTGCAAGTTTCTGAAAATTATAGAGGCACGCCAGGAACAGGACAAACCAACTGGGCAGCTTGGAAGCGAGGGCTTGAAGCCATCAACTATTCGGGCACCATCTCGATCGAGAGCTTTACTCCAAATGTAAAAGAACTCGCAGGGGCAGTCTGTATTTGGAAACCCTTGGTGCCTAGTCAGGATGGCTTTGCCAAAGAAGGCTTGGAGTTTCTTAAGAAATGGGCCGCGGAATAAGGAAGTACGAAGGACGAAATACGAAGGACGAAATCGAAGCAACGATGTCACTTCTTCCGTCTCAGGTATCCCAATATCCCACAAAAGTCATCTAAACCTCCTTTCCTCCAAACATCCAAACTTCCTTACTTAAAAAACCTTTTTTCAACCCAATACATAACTCAATCATGAGCAAAAAACCAATCAATATCGCCATCATCGGCTTGGGCTTTGGTGCCGAATTTATCCCTATTTACCAAAAGCATCCTTTGGCCAACATGTATGCCGTGTGCCAGCGGAATAAAGAAAAAGCAGAAGAAATCGGAAAAGCTTTTGGCATCGAGAAAGTCTATACCGACTATGACGAATTGCTGAAAGACCCGAATATCGACGCGGTACATATCAATACCCCAATTCAAAATCACGCAGAACAGTCCATCAAGGCACTAAAAGCGGGAAAACACGTCGCCTGTACAGTACCGATGGCGACGACCGTAGAAGAATGTCGTCAGATCGTGGAACTATGTAATCAGACAGGTTTGACTTACATGATGATGGAGACGGTGATTTACAGCCGTGAATTCCTCTTCGTGAAGGAGATGTATGAGAAAGGCGAATTGGGTAAAATCCAATTCCTCCGTGCTTCCCATCAGCAAGAAATGGCTGGATGGCCAGGCTATTGGGAAGGCCTCCCTCCTATGCATTATGCCACACACTGCGTAGGTCCTGTTTTGGCTTTGCCCAAGGTTCAGGCGGAATACGTGTCTTGCCTAGGTTCAGGGCGAATCGATGAAAACCTGATTCCAAAATACGGTTCTCCTTTCGCTATCGAAACTTGCCACATCAAACTCAAAGACTCTGATTTGGCAGCAGAAGTGACCCGTTCGCTATTCAACACAGCAAGACAATACCGAGAAAGTTTTGATGTGTATGGATCTAAAAAATCATTCGAATGGACGCTAATCGAGCATGAAGATTCTGTAATCCATACAGGAGAAGTTCCTGAGAAGGTTAAAATTCCTGACTATGCTCACCTGCTTCCTGCGGAAATCGCTCCATTCACTACCCAAGGGGTATATGACTCAGACGAAAATCAGCACCTTTCCTTTATTCAAGGTTCGGGTCATGGAGGATCGCATCCGCACTTGGTTCATGAGTTTTTGATGGCTTTGACCGAAGGTCGAGCACCTTATCCAGATGCAGCTCAGTCAGCCAATATCACCTGCGTGGGAATCTTGGCTCACGAGTCAGCCATGGAAGGTGGAAAGATCAAGTACCTGCCAGAGTTTACACTAAGTAAGAAGTAAAACAAGAAAGGCCTGGAGATTATCCAGGCCTTTTTTTGGCTATTTTTTTTACCACAGAGAACACGGAGAAATAGAGAGAGTTCGCAAAGGGAAAAATCTGACATCCGGCATTTGTGCTGAGCTTGAGCTTGTCGAAGCCTCGGTCTTTCGTCTTCCTTCTCTGGTTACCGAGCTTGTCGAGATGGGTTACCGTGCTTGTCTTAAGGGTTACCGAGCTTGTCGAGGTATCACTTCACCTTCTTCGCCTCAGCGGTAAACATATCCATCAGCGAACCGGCAGCATTTTCATCGTCTACTTTTTTCAAACTGATGTAAACATCATAGCCTTGGATATTGAAATAGCCCATAAGCACATCTCCTGAGATAGAAACTGAAGACATCACTTTTTCAGTACCAGAAGCATCCTCCATAAAGTAGCCCATGGTCTTTCCTTCTTTGGTTTCAAATCTCATTGGAATCGTAGCTGTGCCTTGAGGCGTATCCTTCACGGTTACTGCCCATTTTCCTTCAAAATATTCTGGAGTTAGCACTTTGAAACTCATTAAGCCTGCACTAGCAACCAAAGTAAAAAGGGTAATGAGTAAGATGTTGGATAATTTTTTCATGTGATGAAAGGGTTAGATTGATTCAAAATTTAGTGAAAAAACAAATCCAAACATTCGATGCTTTAGAAAAGACTCCTTCTTTTCTCTGCAAAAAAAACAGCTGACAGCTTCACAAAGCCACCAGCTGCTTATCTATCTAAGTTTCAGATAGTCGTTTTCTGACTACTATCTTGAATACAAGGTTAACTTTTTCATGGACCAAGGATGTTCCCCTTGACTTAGTGACTCCATCTTTAGGTACTTAAACTTACCCGCACTCGTCCAGCTCAACGAATTTAAGCCAGAATTACCCTTCCCTTGGGCTACTTTGGTCCAGCTTTTCCCATCGGTACTTAAAGCAACAATGTACTCCAATGGAAACCCTTCCTTACCCGCATCAAACTGCACCTCTGAAATCGCCTGTGGACTTGGCAACTGTACCATAAACCACATTCCAAGTGCTTGTGGGGTTTCTGTTTTCCAGCCTTTGTAGGAAAAAGCATAACCTGGATCTTTGGAAGATCCTACACCCTGAAGTGCCGTGCTGCTAGCCGTCGCCTTCCAATTGTCCTGAAAAGTCAAGGCCTTCGGGATCTCGCCGATCAATTCCTCAAAGGAATAAGCATCTTTTCTGGATTCGGTTTCCTTTCGGATTTTAGCTACGTAATCCGGAGTAATGAATGAAACTGAATTTCCAAAGTCATTTCGGATGTAGGAAAGAACAGAGGCGATGTATTCATCGGTGTTGGTTTTCATTGAGATCATCACACCTTCATAGTTTTTATTCTCTATCGCACCTTTCAAGCCATGAAGCATCACCTTGGTGGCATACTCAGGGTGACCAAGGATTCTAGGCGAACCGGAGAATGGCGGAGCAATTAAGCGGCCTTCTCCAGCCGGAGAACCCAAGCCTTTTGGACCATGACAGGTCGAGCAATAGCTGTCAAAAATCGTCTTCCCTTTTACAAAAAGCGCCAATTCATCTTTTTCAAACTTGGTCTCGGCTGCCTTTTTTTCTTCTTCCAGTTTTTCCAAAAGTTGCGTTCCAACCACTTGAATTCCTTGTGATGGATTTTTTTCCATTACTCCTTTAATCAGCTGATCGACCTTATCCACTTTAATGACATGAGCACTAAGTAAGGCCTGAATGGCGACCTCAGAATTGGCATCCGAGGCAGCTGTAGCGTATAAATCTACCAAGGATTTTTCCCCATACTTATACAAGGTCTCCGCAGCTCTCAATCCCTGCATTTTGAGTTTGGGATTGGAATCAGAAATGAATTTTTTCACCAATTCCGAATTCAATCCACCCAATCCTTCTAAGGTCCAAAGGGCATGAATTCGAGCCAATTCATTTTCTGAGCTGCTTGCCATTGCAATCAACTCAGGAATGATGGACTTATCCTGATTGAGAATCATAGTCTGCTGGGCCATATCTCTCCACCAGCCATTGGGATGCTCTAAGTGGCGAATCAGCTGCTTGGAGGTCTCTTCGTACATTCTTGGTTTTTCAGTATTTCTGGGCATTCCCTCATAGGAAAGTCTCCAAATCCGACCATTCCCGATCACATCATCCATTTGATATTGCTGGATTTTAGTACGGAGGTAGCTGCCCTCTTGGGTCCACTCCCCTTCCTGTATGATCC
Source organism: Reyranella massiliensis 521 (assembly GCA_943370675.1). Taxonomy (GTDB): domain Bacteria; phylum Bacteroidota; class Bacteroidia; order Cytophagales; family Cyclobacteriaceae; genus Algoriphagus. The sequence continues at coordinate 4,352 of CALRRX020000125.1, forward strand.
CCCGATACATGTCGACAATGTATAGCGTCCCATCTGGTGCGGTCGCCATATCCACAGGCCGAAACAAGGGATCGGTAGATTGAATAAACTCAGACTCTTCTTGGATGTATTTGTTTTGCAGGTAGGAAAGCCCTTCTACTTTTTCGGTAACGACACGTCTTACCAATCTGCCCACAGGCTCCCCGTAGATGTAATCACCCACGAGATCTTTTGGTAAACGGTCGCCTCGAAACACATCATTTCCAGCTGCTCCGGTCACATTAGCCAAAGAGCCATCAGGCTTGGCTTCCTGCATTCCGGGTTGGAAATCGGCCAGTTTCACTAAGCTGTAGGGAACTCGAAATCCTTCTTTGAGCGCACCCTTGACAGAGAAATTGCCATAAACAATCGGAAATTGGAAGCCTTGTGGCACGCCACCCGCACCGTCTTGGAAAAAGATTGTTCCGTAGTTATCCTGCGTCACACCCCACTGCCCCCAAGGATTGCCGCTTTCTTCTTGGATCACACCCGTAGGCGTCCAGCGGATGCGCTTATTGTTGTAGGTACTGTACATCCAGTTGTCCAAGGCCCAAGTCAGGAAACTCGTCTGATGCTCCACATTGCCGGATCTGCCCAAGCCGGAAGCGAAAAGCTCCTTTTTATCCGATTTTCCATCCCCATCGGTATCGGTAAATCGATACACATGGTCCTCGTTGGATTCCATGGAGAGAATGCTGTTTGGACCAAAAGGAACCACATAACGTGGAAATACCAAACTGTCCAAAAAGACCGTACCAGTCTCATAAACCCCATCATCATCCAGGTCTTCCCAACGGGAGATCCGTGAAGTGGGGAGCAGCTCACCGGTCGCATCCAAGTCCTGCATATAGGTTCGGAGTTCTAGCACGTACATTCTTCCATTTCCGTCAAACTGAATAGATGCCGGTTCTCTAATCTGTGGCTCGGAAAGGACAGGTTCCATAGAAAATCCAGGCTTGAGGACAAAGGACTTTTTCTGCTCATTGGCAGAGACAGGTACTACAGGCGGCTTTGGACTCAGGTCAATCCCTTTCCAAATCGGAGACTCCAAATCGATACCCTCCGGAAGTGGCACACTCGGAAAAGGCTCCTGCAATCGCTTGGGGTCCATCGACTCTGCAGGAGACACATCAAACGGGGATCGCTCAGGCGCCTGACAGGCAAAGACCGCCACACAAGCACCTAAGCAAAACATACTTTTCAAGTTCAATCTCATAAAATCAACTTATTCAAAACTTCCATTTTCAAGATACCACCTTTTCTTATTTCATGAGAAAAACCACCTTCAGCAGCCGCTCTTTCTAAAACTAGGTATCCGGAGATAAAAATATTTGCTTTTTGCCTATTTTATAATTTTTTTCAAAAAGTAATTTCACATTTATAGAAAATTTCAACCAAGATATTTATGTTTTCAAGATTTCAACTTCTTCCCTCCCTGCTTTTGCTTTGGGTAGGTGTACTTTTTACCTCCTGTGAAAAACCTGTACCATCGAAGCCTAACGGTCCTGTCGTCATGGCCTACTATGTTGCCGAGCGGGATTACCAGCCTGAGAAAATCCCTGTGGAAAAGCTCACACACATCATTTTTTCTTTCACGAATGTGGTGGATGGGGAAATGAAATTTAGAAATCCGGAAGATTCAGGACCTAAGCTCGAAGCCTTAGTCAAGCAAAAAGAGCGAAATCCGAATCTAAAGGTGATGATCGCCTGCGGAGGCTGGGGAGCGGATGGATTCTCTGATATGGCCTTGACTCCGGAAAGCCGTGCCAAATTCATCGAAAGTGCCCGAGCATTTATCCAGCAGTACCAACTGGACGGGATGGACATGGATTGGGAATATCCTGGGATCTCCGGCGCGGGAACCATGGCAAGACCTGAAGACACCCAAAACTTCACCGCCCTGATGAAAGGCCTTCGCGAAATGCTGGGCACCTTTGATTCTCCCAAGGTGTTGACCTTTGCCTCGGCCGGTTGGGAGCGGTATTACGATTTTATCGAGGTAGATGAAGTCATGAAGTATGCGGACTACATGAATGTGATGACCTATGACCAGGTGTCGGGCGAGTCCATCTTCACCGGACACCACACGCCACTAGGAAGAGCAAGCAAAGAAGACCTCACAGGCACACCCTTTCAGGCTCAGCTCGACAGCCTTGTCGCTGTAGGAGAAAAGACCGATAACGAACCTCATTCGGTCGAAAAGATCGTCGATTATCTAATTGCGCGAGGTGTCAAGCCTGCACAGATTGTAATCGGATCGGCATTTTATGGTCGAGTTTGGAAAGGCGTCCCTCCTGCTCATCAGGGTTTGTACCAAAAAAGCCGTGACATCCACATCGGCTGGTATGCCTACCACGAGATTCGATCCAAGTATGAGACTGACAGCAGTTTTGTGAGGTATTGGGATGAAAATGCAAAAGCCCCCTATATGTATCAAGCCGCAGACAGCCTATTGGTATCTTATGACGACACCGTCTCCGTGTCTCTAAAGACCAGATACGCAATCGAGAAGCAGTTGGGAGGCATCATGTTTTGGGAATTGGGAAATGACACCAAAGAACCCGGCAGCCTGTTGGATGCAATCGATAAGGAAGCCAAAAAGAGTGTGAAATAAGTGGAAAGCGAACTTTTGAGGTGAAAGGAATGGGATGCAGTCTCATTCCTTTTTTTATGCAAATGAAGTTAGGTTTTGACTTGACCCAAAATGGAGATATTCTATTAAGTTAGACACAGTTATTTGAACAGTCTCACGGGAAAACCATTGTCGATGATTCTTCATTAATACCACGGGGTTGGGTTTGTATACTTTGATAAGCTGAGTAAATACATACCCAATACCCTCGCCTATTTAGAAGTTTGACCTTTCACACAATCATAATTTTCAAACAAACTCTGATTTAAGTAAATGATACTGTAAGGATCGAACTTTTCAATAGCCCTAGGTGCACATTAGGTCTAACTGAAAGACGGAATTCCAAAAGAATTCTAGAAGACCTGTAAGAATTGCATTTTCCTATCTCCTCACTGGAAAATGGAAAGAGTTCGATCCTATTCTCAAGGAATTATAAATAGTTTTTTTAGAAATAATTATTTTAATTTATCTGAGTCCAATTTGATTAGCTGTATGTGGGTTTGTTGTCCTGAGTTTAGAAGAAGAATACTAAGTGCCAATACCTTTCAACGATTTCACTAAATCATGGATAGAAATAAATCGTTGCCTGCTTACCGTACAATCTCCGGCATCCAAGCTTTTCGCTCCCAATTTGATACGTACCAGCTTCGACACCTTTTACGAAGGACGCTGTTTGGGATTACCCAAAAAGACCTGGCAGAACTAAAAGGAAAATCGCTTGATGAGGTGGTAGAGCTCCTGCTCCAACCTAGTCCGATCCCCTCCCCTCCCATCAATACTTACTCCTCGGCTACCAACACAGATCCTGTAGTTCCTTTTGGACAAACCTGGGTGAATGCTCCATTTGATGGCACAGCCAATGGTCCAAGGTTAGCTTCTTTTA
>CALRRX020000126.1:0-7865 GCA_943370675.1 Reyranella massiliensis 521
AGTGATGCATTTTCTTTATACTTGATTTGAGTAAATAGTTCAAATCTCAAACTAGAAATCAGGCGAATTTTTTAATAGATATTTTCTGTTATTGGCTATAGACTATTTTTTATCGAACGTTTCTGCTTTTAAAATAGAGTGTAGTACAGGGTCAGTTTATTAATTTGAGACAGACTTTATACCTTAAAGTCTCACTACTAGATTTCGAAATTTTCTCTAAACTATTTCTTCAATATTCAAACACTGCTATACCTGGTTCTTTTTCAAAAGTTACTCCATAAATCCTTCTTGAGTCTGAATCTACAGACAATGCCTTGATTGAACGGTCTAGCTTATAATGAATCAAGGGAACACCATTAAAATCAAACACAAAAATATCTTTTGACATAATTCCTGACTTAGATATCTCTTCATCACTCCGGCCCATGTATACAAGAAAAATCTCATTTTTATCCATAAATACCTGGTTATATCCATTTTTCATGTTAGGATTCAAGTATGGGAAGTTCTGCTTACCGTCAAATTCAACGCTATATTTTAATTCTTGCTTCATCGGCCCAATTACCTTAGTGATTTCTTGGGTTTTTAAATCAATGATTTCAAAAGAATCTGTACTTACTTGTGCCAAAACAACATAGTTGGCATCCGGAAAAACGCCTACACTCCCCTGATTGATTGTACTCAAAATAAAGCTCTCATTTTCTAAAATACTTGAATCCCCTGTAGTATTCCAATACCCAATATTTCTGATTCTTTTGCCTGAAAGATCAAATACTGAAAATCGAGATGGGCCTACATTTTGATAAGCAATTATCTGGTCCTTTTCCAACCAATTCATGGATAAGCTCTGGAAAAAGTCTCCGCTCTGCTTTATCTTTTTTTGGGGGCTATAGGAGTCATCTGACAACGAAAATTCAGAAAATTCCTTCCCGGAAATACTGTAAACCCAAAATGTACTGTCATTTAATCCTTTGTCCATTCGCCAAGGTTCAAAGATTTCATCCGGCCCCTGCCCACTCTTGCCTTTTGAAGACTCAAGTTTCATTGTCTCCGCATCTATTATGAATAGCTGCTCAGAAGAACTTAAGCTTGAGACAATCAACTTTCCGGATTTATACAAAACATGATGTGGTACAAGGATTTCTTTAAAGAGATACTTTTTTGATTTTAACTCTGCGGCTTCTTTAAAATCCTCAAAACCAAAATCCACCTCATGATACCCTTTTTGTTGATTTTGAGTCTCTTTACCGCAAGACAAAAAAACCAAGAAAATCATATAAACAAACCGCTTCATAATTATTCAAAAATGAAAAGAGGTTATCTCAACATGTAAAGATCTCACTACAGATAAACTTCACTTATTGAGATAACCAGCTTTCCTAGTTAGCATTTAGCCTTCTTTTCAGTGCCATAATGTGCGTTCCCTTCCATGTCAGTACATGAAATATCCTTACTAACTTGACAACATACCCACTTTTCTCCACCTTCTCCTGGTACCGAAGCCTGCGCCTTCGCACCTTGATTAAACATAAGGACTGATCCCAAAAACGCCAGTCCGAAGAATACTTTTTTCATAATTTTTTAAAGAGTTAGAATTGATTGAAAAGTTTTTGGCCAAAAACAGCTTCATTTTGAAGTTGAAACTAAGTTAAATTTAACCCGATGTTGATGCAATACCTAGTCTATTAAATTTAATAATAATTACAGGAAAGGCGTTTTTTTTTGCAGGCGGTAGGTTAAGGCAGACGAACTGATCTGGCAAAAGATTTCGACCATGCCGGTTAAGCTGGTGATGAGGAAATGAGTGAATAGAGATAAGGAGATTAGAGATAAAGGTGATCTGGATATAAATGAAAAATCCCGGGCGAGAGCTCGGGATTTTTTGATTTTTAGCGTAAAACTTCTCTCGAAATCACCAACTTCTGTATTTCAGAGGTGCCCTCACCGATGGTGCAGAGCTTGGCATCGCGGTAGTATTTTTCCACAGGATAGTCTTTGGTAAAGCCATAGCCTCCAAAGATCTGCACTGCTTCATTGGCTACAGAAACTGCTACTTCGGAAGCGTAATACTTAGCCTGTGCTCCTGCCAAGGTTACTTTTTCTCCCCGGTTTTTAAGATCGGCTGCCTTGAATGTCAGCAAACTCGCAGCTTCTATCTGTGTGGCCATGTCTGCGAGTTTGAATGAAATTCCCTGAAAACTCGAAATCGGCTTGTTAAACTGATGCCGCTCTTTGGAATAGGTAATCGCGGCTTCCAGGGCTCCTTCGGCAATACCAAGGGACAGGGCTGCGATGGAGATTCTGCCCCCATCCAGGATTTTCATGGATTGGATAAATCCCTCGCCTACTTCTCCGAGCACTTGGCTTTCATGGACCCGACAGTCTTCAAAAATCAGTTCCGCCGTCTCCGAAGCACGCATGCCCAACTTGTCTTCTTTTCGACCTCCTCTGAACCCAGGTGTGCCTCTTTCGATGATAAAAGCGGTCATCCCGTGGCTGTCTCCCACTTCGCCGGTGCGGGCAATGACTACGGCCACGTCTCCCGAACAACCATGGGTGATGAAATTCTTGGCCCCATTGAGCACGTAATATTCTCCCTCTTTTTTGGCGACGGTGCGCATGTTCCCGGCATCGCTTCCGGTGTTGGGTTCGGTGAGACCCCAAGCGCCAAGCCACTCGCAGGTGGCAAGTTTGGGGAGGTATTTCTGCTTTTGTGGCTCATTGCCAAACATCAAAATATGGCCTGTGCAGAGGGAGTTGTGTGCTGCCATGGAAAGACCCACCGATGGATCTAGCTTGGCGAGTTCTGCGATCGCAGTGACATATTCGAAGTAGCCAAAACCCGAACCTCCATATTCTGTGGGCACGAGCACGCCCATTAGGCCTAGCTCTCCGAGTTTTTTGAATACGTCCAGTGGGAAAAAAGATTGATCGTCCCATTCCTTGCGGAAGGGAGTGATCTCTTTGGCTCCGAAATCCCGGATCATCTGCGCGATCATCCGCTGATTTTCATTCAGTGTAAAATTAAACATGGGTTACTCTTTGGGTTTATTTCTGATTATTCAAACTCCAAGTTTGAGAATAGGTTTGGCTTTGTCAAATGACGTCTGCCAAATAAAATCCCGTCATTCAGTTGGTAAGACTACTTTTTATTCGAAAAAAAATCAGTTTATTTATTTTCAGGATATCCAAAATCCTATTTCACCCTAGTCTCTTCGTTTTAAAAGGTTTGAAAAATTAAAATCTCCATGAACCATCGACTATTAGCCCTGATACTTCTTCTGACTTTTTCATTCAGTTATTCAAAGGCTCAGACACCTCGGAAAATCATCGATAGCCTGCTGGTGCGGGTTCAGGAAAAACTTCCTGCGGATCAGTTGGCCAATATGTACGGCGAGCTGGGGTGGCAGTATGCTGCGATCAACTTGGATTCGGCGATTTACTTTGGCCAAAAAGCCGTGGAAAAGGCAGAGGAAGCCAAAGATCCCAAAATCCTGGCTCAAGCGTATTCGGATTTGGGTAGTGGGATTTTGCAAAAAGGTGACCTCCAAGCTTCCAAAAAACTCTACCTCCAGTCGTTGAAAATCCGGGAAGAAATCCAGGATTCTTTGGGCATGGCCAAATCCTACAATGCCTTGGGATTTATCTACCAGCGAGAGTACCAAACCGATTCAGCAATCGCCTATTTCCTAAAAGCCCTGCCTGTTTTTCAAAAATCCAACGCTCAACTCAATGCCGCCGCTGTCCTCAACAACCTCGGCGTGATCTACCAAAATCTCCCCGACTACCAAAAAGCCAAGCAGGCCTATGAGGAAGCGATCACCATCCGGGAGCAATTGGGAGACTTTAGGTCAGTGATCGGGACTTACAATAACCTTGGGACGGTCTACAAATACCTTGGAGAATTTGATCTGGCAGAATCCTATTTCCAAAAAGCTATCGCCAAAGCCACAGAGCTGGAGGATCCCATGAATCAGGCGATTTCCTACCGGATCTATTCCATGTTTTTATTGGAAAAAGGGGAATTGGATAACCTGGAAGAGATTGCTAGAAAAGGGCTGGAGGTAGCGAGGCAAGTAAATACGCAGTATGAAGTGGCTGCGCTGGAAACTGCTCTTGGTTCGGCCCTGAATGCAAAAGGGAAATTCAGAGAGGCAAAGCCACTGTTACTTTCAGCAGCTGCAAACTTTCAGGAGCAAGGATCTGAGGAAGATGTACTTTTCCCCTATTTCGAGTTGGTATCTCTCTATGCGGCCTTAGGGCAGTCGGACAGTTCTCGATACTATTCCAATCTCTACCAGCAAACCCTCCGAAGCAAGGTTGAAAAGGAATCCAAAGAGGTCGTTGCCGAGCTCGAAACCAAGTACCAAACCGAGCTGAAAGACCTGCAAATCGCAGAGCAGCAGCTTCAGATCCGAAACCAAAACTTACTCATTTTTGGATCCTTGGCATTGGCGCTCATCCTAGCGGTCGTGGGCTATTTGTTGTACAAGCAACAAAAACTCAAAAACCGCCAACTCCAGCAAGAAAGCGAGTTGAAAGATGCCTTGGCCAAACTCGAAACCCAAAACAAACTTCAGGAGCAGCGAATCCTGATCTCGCGTGACCTGCATGACAATATCGGTGCGCAGCTTACTTTCATTATTTCAGCTATTGAAAACCTGAAATACTTCGAACCGATCAAGGAGCAACTCACCGCACGCTACGATACCATTTCCAACTTTACCAAGCAGACCATCACCGAACTGCGTGATACCATTTGGGCGATGAATAGTGGACAGGTGACTTGGGATTCCCTGATTTTGAGGATTCAGGACTATGTCCAAAAAGCACGCGAGTCTAAGTCCTCTATGCACTTTGCCTGCATGATTACGGACCAACTTGATCCTGGAAAACTACTACCCTCCAGCGACAGCATCCAAGTGCTCAGGATTGTGCAGGAAGCGGTGCAAAATGCCGTCAAATATTCCGAAGCATCCCAAGTGGAAATCAAATTTACTACGTCGAAAAAGGATTTTGTCGTCACGATCCATGACAACGGGAGGGGCTTTGACCAAGGGACTATCCACTTGGGAAATGGACTGTACAACATGCAAAAGCGCGCCGAAGAGCTGGGTGGAAAAGTAGAAATCAAATCAGGCTTGGGACAGGGCACCACGGTCAAGCTTACTTGGCCTTTGTCCTAAACCACAAAACAGCTGATCGATCCGGTAATTGAATAGGGTGTTTGCCGTATTTCGGTTTGGGGAAGATTGACCTAGTTTTGGTTTTTGCTGTATTATGTCGGGCTTCTGGCTTTTTGATGCGTTGATCATTCTACTGTTCCTTGCGGTGCTGCTTGGGATGATTACCCTGCATTTTTTGATTTTCAGAGAATACCAAAAGGAAGATAGGCAGCATCATTCACGCATTGCCGGAATGCAACAGTTGGTTGAGCTCGAGCTGGAGCGATCAAGGTATTTTTCAGCTCAAGTGGATTTTTTAGCCAAGCAAAAAGACCAAACCCAAGACCAATTGGACCTCATTAAGCTGCAGGTGGAGGCGGTAAAGAAAAGGGAGAAATAGTCTTAAATGAACCGAAAAAGGCCTAAATCACCGTTACTCTTACTTTCTTATCCTTCAACTTTGTGTTATTGACTTTTGGCAGGAGCATTTCCACCATGGTCGATTTCACGCCCACAAAGGCACAGTCTGTTTTGAGTTCGATCACGCCCAAATCCTCTTTGGACAGGTTTCCTTGTTTAAAAAACAACCCTGCGATATCGCCTTTAGAGATTTTGTCTTTTCTTCCTCCTGAGACAAAAAGCGTGGTCCACTCGGATGGACCCGGAAGCGTGGATTTGCTCATTTTTTCCACGGGAAGATTTCCAATGAAATCCGGAAGGGTGTCTTTTTCATAATGAAGGACGTATGCCGTTCCTTCACTGTTCATTCGGGCAGTTCGACCATTTCTATGGGTGAATTCCTCACTGCGGAGTGGGAGGTGGTAGTGGATGATAAACTTGAGCTCAGGTACATCAATTCCCCTTGCCGCCAAATCCGTCGCCAAGAGAATCTGATGGGTCCCGTTTCTGAATTTGATCAGCGAACGCTCCCGATCCGTCTGCTCCATGCCTCCGTGGAAAGTTCCGTGAGAAATCTCATGCTCGCTCAGGAATTCACTCACTCGATCGATGGAATCCTTAAAATTACAGAAGATGATTCCGTTTTGTGGACCTAAATGAGCAAGCAGATCCAGCAGGGTTTCGAGCTTGTCTTTGGTAGGAGAGAGGACTTTTTTGATCTGGAGTTGGGAGATTTTTTCCTCCAAAAAATCAACGCTTACCGGAGATTTCAATCCAACAAATCGAGGAATTTCTACACCATAAGTGGCGGAGGTTAGGATCACTTTCTTCACTCGTGGAAGTAACTGAAGAATGTTCCTCATTTCGCTTTCGAAGCCAATTTCAAGTGATTTATCGAATTCGTCGAGGACGAGCGTATTGATAAAACTGGTGTCAAAAGCTTCTCTTCTCAGGTGATCTGCTACCCTTCCCGGAGTTCCCACCAATACCGCAGGTCGGTGCTTGATTTCGATTCGATCCTTGGAACCTGCCCTACCTCCATAGACGGCGTTTACTTTATAGCCAGTGCCCATTTCCCGCATGACTTGCTCGATCTGAATCGCCAGTTCCCGGGAAGGCACGATGATCACCAATTGGATTTCGTCCAAAGTTGCATCAAGTTGCTGAATCAGCGGAAGGAGAAAAGCGAGGGTTTTGCCAGTTCCAGTCGGGGACAATAAAATGACCTCATCCGAAGAGTTGATTGCTTTTTCGGCAGCTAGCTGCATGGGATTCAGTTGCTGAATTCCAAGTTTGGCGAGGATCTCCGACTGGCTTTTTTGTTGGGTAGACATGCGGCAAAGGTAGGTCTTTGAAATTCATCAATTGAGATTTGAAATTTTAAAACTCAACAATGAATAACGAAAGAAGAATTTCGAACCAGCCCGTGGCAGGTAAGGTATAAAGTTTCAAAATGGGCGATAGCTCATCCAGTCCACTTCCAGTTCAAATTTTTTCTTGGGTTTTTCCAGAGATTTTGGATTGGTCTCTACTGACCAGTTATTGGTATGCCAGAAGTTCATTCTGTATTTTGAGGGATGTTGTGGGATTCCTCTTTCGCCCCGATAATCCCAAAGGACTACCGTATCTGCTGAGGTAGGATGAAGTATCCACCAACGGATCCGGTCAGCATGCCAGTCGAAACCATAAGTGTAAAAATCCTTTGAAGCGTCAAAGCCCGGAATGGCCTCAATCCGTTCGGGAACACTCTCATTTGCAATGAGTTTTTCTCTCATCTGTGTTTTGTCTTCCCGGTATTCGGTTGTGTAGACAATTCCTTTTGACAGGTTTATAGTCCTTCCTATTCGCTTCAACTCCTCGGGTTGGCCTGTCCATGTGCCGATATAGATTACTTCGGGATCTGCAATCAGCCATTCAAAATCGATTTCACTAAGTCCCAAGCCAGGATCTTCATGATAGGTGAAATATCCTACTACAGCTCCAACGTTAGGTTGGGCTTTTTTAGCATTGGGAACCTTGAGTCTGGTGGCATAGGTGCCAAAATGGGTGAACTCCTTCGAAATGATTTCAGGCCCTTTTCCTGGACCTGCTTTTTCTTTGGGATCTAATTTGAAAGAAAGGACTTGAGTGTCGCGATCCAAGGATTTGCCTGATTTCCATTTGAAAGCAGACTTTCTGCCCGTCGAGCCATAGCTGAAATGGGTCAACTCTGAGGTGTCAAAGTCTTCGTGGAAACCTCCCCCTTTGGGGAAATCCATCCCCATCAGTAAACCCAATGAAAGAAGTGTCAAAATTGAGGAC
>CALRRX020000127.1:0-7818 GCA_943370675.1 Reyranella massiliensis 521
ATCATTTCCACCAGCAGCTCGTAGTCACCCCATCGGTTTTTCGGCGTAGCATTCCAAAGCAACTCCTCCGGGATAATCGCCTCATTTACCAACGACTGATACATCGCGAAAATGTCGGATGCTTTCTGAGGCTCATAGGTACAAAGCGAGCCTGGAGCATGAAGCATTCCCGGAGGTACATCCCAACCGGTGCCCGGCTGCAATCGAAAAGCCTGAGAGTAATTGGTGATTTTGTTATCGCCTTTTTTGAAATCTTTCAAGCATTGAAGTATGGTTTCCTTGCTGGTGCCTGGAGCAATACCAAAGAAGGTGTAAGGAAAATCACCGCCGTGGTTATTCACTTGAGGCGGGAAATAGTAAGCCTCTGGCTTTCCGTTCTGGTTGGTTAGCTTGCCAAATTCATCCGAAGGATGGATGTGATGAGGAAGAGGACCCATATTATCAAAAAACTTGGAATACATCGGCCAAGACTTGTACTGATCCCAAAGTCTGTTTCCAATGATCTGCGCACCTAATTCATCGATGGCATCTTTCAAAAGGAAAAGCTCCGTTTTCCCACCTTCTTCGTAGGCGATATGACTCAATCCTTCATTTTTGGAGGTCAAAGGGCCATTTTCGGCAGGAGTGGTGGATGAAAACCAACGCTCGTCGATCCCTCCACGCATTCCTCCAAAAGAGTAATAATCATCAGGGTGAAGTTTGATTCGTCTTCCGGGCACGCAGAAAGAACGAGGAACCCAAGTTGGAGTCAATCTTAAAATGCCTTCGCCCTGCTCTAGGGCCTTTTTTGCTAAACTCATGGTGTTGAGGTTTGAGTTATTGGTTATTGAGTTATTTGTTTTGTTCGACGTTCTTAATTCAGTTTTCGACATTCAACATTAGAAATGTTAAAGGTTCGAAGTTCTTGGTTCAAGGCTTCCATTTTAGGAAAAGGTCGTAAATCGTAATTCTTAAATCGTAAATCCTCTGGCTTTTTCTTCTGTCAACACTTCCAAAAGCAAATCGTAGGTTTTGCTTTCTCCGGGTTCAAGTAAAATCAAGGTTCCATTTTCCCGAGCTGCAGCCTGACCAATCGGTGGATGGGAAGCAGGCTCCAAAGCGGTTACGTACTCATTTTTCCCCCAATGCTGCCAATTGATCAACCAAGGCATTTGGGTTTTGGAAAAGGTGATTTTCAGGGCTAAACCGAGATTATCATTGGCATAACCGCAAACCACTTGGTTATTCGCATCTGCTTTTGGATCGATAAATGCCACATCTTCTCCAAACCCGGCATGTTCATCCATGGGAGGAGCACATCGGGTAAATTCGTACTCTCGGTTAAACTCCGTATTGTTGGCATCTGTGGCTTTAGGCTTTTTCTCGCCTTGCCAAATGATCCGAGAACCGTCGTCAATCAGCGGCCAACCACAATTGATATGATAAAGAATCATGTGAGGTGCGGGGGCATTTCCACGGTTTGTCACGGTGTCTTTGATGCGGATTTCAGACGAACCGATGGTACCTGAAATGGATCGATGCATTTCCAAGCTTGGCCCAAACGTGGTGGTTTCCCTTACTTTTGCGACGATCTCAAAGCTTAGATCTCCTGTGAAAATATCTGGTTGCTTGATCGAAATGAGCTCGGCGGGGGTATTTGAATAGTTACCATGAAGCCCTCTGGAGCCGCTTTCATCTGTATTTGGAGGACCAGCATTGGAAAGTCCGCAAGTCGTCAAAAGACCTCCACCAAAAGTCCTCAACCAATCAATCCCCTGATTGGAAAATGGCTGGGGAGCCGTCAATCCTGCATGCGAAATCCAAGCAAGAGAGTTCTCGTTGAAAAAGGCATCCAAAATATCCATGCCACGATCAAGCACCAATTTGTAGCGTAGGCCTGTTCCGGTATTGATCCAAGCGATCCGAACACCACGACCTGGACCATTGTCCACGATAGACGTTTCGATTCCTCCCAACTGATGGGAATTGGAGAGTTTATGCTTCCAGTTTGCAGGATTTCCGAGGGTCATTTTGGGTTTGGTAATGAAAAGGTAACCTATAAAAAAGCCTTTCTGAGACTGTCCTGCCCTATATGGGTGTCTGGAAAAGCCGAAAAGGAAATTAGCTAAAAAGAGAGGGAAGATTCTGCCTTTTATAAAAAAATGAGTGAAAAAAATTCTTTTCAAACAACTTCCCGTGTCCCTAGCTTTTAGGTCTACCTTTTCCAGCCAAAAGATTCGGCTGTCATTACAAATGTCGCAAAGATGTCGTAAGGAGTCTATTTTGGAGAAGTGAAAGAAACTAGACCTTTGGCCTGTGAACCTCGGAACTCAATTACGCGAAATCAGAAAAAGGTTGGGATGGACTCAATCTGAACTTGCCACTAAGTGTGGTGTAACCCTTCGAACTATTCAAAGAATAGAAAAGGGAGAAGTAACCCCAAGTGCCTATACCTTAGGAAGGTTAAAGGAAGAATTGGGAACTGATTTTTCAGAGTTGAAAGATGAAAGGGCCACGTCAAGACTTATCTCCAATTTTAGACTTAACAAAACCATGTTAGCATTACTTTCATTACCCTTAAGCAAAAACTTCCAAAGAACATCCCTAATTTTTGTTGCAATAGGTTCGATTGGCTTTGTATTAAGCAAATCGACCTTTTGGACAACCTATCAAGACCCTACACGCATAGCAACGGTCGACACCATCAATTGTGGCTCTGATTCGGAATGTGATATTTTGTTGACTGTGAAAAATACCGAGGGTGAACTATTACTTGAAAAAATCTATGGAGGAAGCAGCTATGACAAAGCAAGCCAAGTAATTCAGGCACCTGATGGAGGTTATTTAATATTGGGTTCTACCAGTTCCTTTGGAAACGGAAACTATGACATTATACTTATCAAAACCGATGAAAAGGGATTGACGATTTGGGAAAAAACGTATGGAGGATTTTTCAATGAGTATGCAGAAGGATTAGCATTGACACCGTCAAGCAAATCTGTAACCATATTGGGAACTCAACAACTTTGCACCACACCTAATGTATCAGAATCCTGCATTCAAGAAAGATGGAGGTTTGAGGTTGATTTGGATGGAAACTTTAAGAGCTAAAAAAAGGCGCAAATCTCTCTGCGCCTTTTTGACTTTATTACCAATTAACTACTATAATTTTTTCAACTGGATATTTTTGAACATCACCTTCATCGGTGGTCCTACGTGAACCTGGAAACCCATCAAGCCTTTTAACATGCGGTTTTTGGCATCATCATCCGTCACCTCACTCATCAGGGTTCCGTTGACGTAATGCTTCAAAACATTGCCTTTGGCCACAATGTGGATGGTGTTCCAATCTCCTTTTTTAATCAGGTTGCCTAACTCGGCACGATCACCTAATTCGGATAAGAGATTCAATCCTTTCCAAGCATTTCGCTCTACAAACCCACGAGTTTCTTTGATGGAATCGGGCTGAGAAGTGATCCGGGTTTTCTGTCCTCGATAAGCTAAGGTAGTACGCTTTCTCTCCTCGTAGTTTTGGCCGGTGTAGCGGTTGCCCCCGTCTATGTCAGCCTGATAGCCACGTAGCGCATAAGGAACTTCGGTAAACCGATCACTGCGATATTGAACTCCGGAATTTCCTGCTTCAGAAATCCAATAATCCAGTTTGAGTTCAAAATCAGCTAATTCTCCACCTTTCCAGATGATGAAAGTATTGTTTTTCAGGACAGTCTCCGGAGTGATCTCTCCTACAATTGCACCGTCTTTTACGGACCAATACACAGGATCATATTCCCAGCCTTCGAGGCTTTTCCCGTCAAAAATCGGTTTAAAGCCGGCTTGTTGCTCATCTTTTTCTACCTGATTTTGACAAGTCAAGTTGACCAAAGCCACCGTGGCCAGAGTGGCCACGGCTAGCAAGGTTTTATTTGAAATCAGGGAAATCATTTCTGCGCAGTTGGTTGCTTGTACACTGGATGGTTGGCATTTCCTCCAGAGATCAGATAAGCCATCAGATCTTTCAATTCCTCCTCATTCAGACGATTGATAAGGCCACCCATCATGATGGAAACGTCAGCATTTTTCTTCAGCACCACGGAGCTTTTCGCTACAGTTTTGATGTCATTCGGAGCAAATGGATTTTGAGAGATGTAATAGTTCTGAGCATCCTCATCATTCAGTTTACCCACGATAGAACCGCCTGCTTTCAGCTCCAACACCGTTGCATGATATTGATCTGAGATGGTTTCGCTTGGATTGATGGTAGCCACTAATATATCCTTAGGAGAGAATCTAGTACCCAATTGGCTCAAATCAGGCCCAATTGCTCCACCTTCACCTTGCATGGTATGACAAGACTGGCACAGGGTGGCTGCATACATAGCTTTACCTTTTACCAAATCACGTCCTACCAGATTAGCAACCAATGGCTCTGCTTCCTCCACTGTCCAGCGTCTTCCTGGACCTTCAGGCTGAACCCCTGTATTGGCAATATCATTACCGCTTTCTGTCAGTAATTTACCTCCAGACATTTCATCGTATTTTTCGAAGTCTGCTTTGTCTACGGATGCCAAAGCCATCTTTCTGGCTCGATCGAGGAAGCCCACATAGCTTCGGCCACCCTTGTAGGCAGTCAACGCATGGTTGATCCACTTGAAGTATTCTTCACGCTGAGCAGGAGTCCAACCTTTGTCTGCACCACCCAAAACGGTAGCATAGAAAGTAGCTTGAGCCGGCGGCACGTTAGCAAGCATATTGGCAATGTCCAAACCGTACTGCGGATTTCGGAAAATCAAATCCGAAGAGGAAGTAAAGGTCTTTTGATAGTCAGGATCGTCTTTGGCAGTCTTGAGCAACGCCAAGGTTTTTTCCACTGCTGTAGGCGCGTCCAAATGTGCCATCAAAATAGAAAGCGAGCGGTCCAAGAGATTGTCATTTGCAGGGAAGTTTGGATCCAAATACGCGATCAATTGCTGCTTCACTGGCTCTGCACCTTTGTCATAGCGATAAAGAATCACTTCGATCGTACGAAGGATGTCTTGTTTTTCTCTAGCAGAAAGTGATTTATAATCCACCTGCATTAAGCTGGTGAGCATTGCGGCTGCATCTGCGTCGGTAGCATGGTGAGCAAGCGCAAGGATGGCATGTATCTTTTTAGCAGGATCAGTCTCAGCAATGGCCTTGGCTTTCCAAGTAGCTACCGGCTGGTGCTCCAAAACAATCCGAGCAGCATACTGCACATAGCGATCAGCATGGCCAAGCTGCGCCCAAGCTTTTTCTAATCCTTCTGCAGGAGCTCCTGCCTTATGATATTGCTCCAATTCTCTTCGAAGTTTGGCTTCTTGTGGAAGATCAGCCTCAGTCAGTGGCTTATATTCATCCAATTCGCCTTTGTAAGTCACTCGATATAAGTCTGACTCCAATCTTCTACCACCCGTGGCAAAATAAAATGCGCCATCAGGGCCGATGATCCCGTCTGTCAGCGGAAGTGGAGAACCTGAAATAAACTCTTCAGCAGTCGCGTCGTACGTGGCTCCGTTTGGCGTCAAATGGATCGCATAGATGATACCAAAGCTCCAATCAAACGCATATAGTGCCTTTTTGTATTTGCTTGGGAACTTGGCACCATAGCCAAACATGGCATTGGTAGGAGATCCCTGGCCGATGTTAAGCACTGCAGGAAGGTTGTCCGGATAGTTGGGAGACCACTTTGAGTTGCCTGTTCTCCAACCAAACTCTGATCCGCTTGTCGCATGGTTGATACGGGTGGGGCGATACCAAGGCATCCCAAAATCCCACTCCATATCGGCATCGTAAGCGAAGATGTCCCCGACCTCATTGTAGTCAAAGTCAAATGCATTTCTGAAACCAGCCGAGATCAATTCCCAATCCTTTCCTTCCGGATCGATTCTGGCAATCCATCCTCCAGGAGCCATTCGGTCATTGGCATGTCCCCTTGGGTCTTTGATCAGTGGAAATAGATTATCCTCTTGCCATACACGAGGCAGACGATAGGAATTCATTTCCGGTACGTCGACATGGTTACCCGCGATCAGATAAATTCCTTTTCCATCAGGAGTCACCTTCATCGAGTGAGGTCCATGCTCGCCTTGTTGCCCTTTCAACTCGCGGATTTGAGTGATGGTCTCAAACTGATCGTCTCCATCCAAATCCTGGATTCGGTAAAGGCCTGTTGGCTGGCTGAATTTCTCATTCGGATTATGATTCACCATCACATAAAGTGAATTAAAGGCATAAAGTAGCCCTTGAGCATAGCCCATCCCTACCAATGAGTCTGGCACATTGCCTACGATGAGTTTTTCTACTTTAGGCTTTACCGTGGAGTCAGAACCAATCGGAGGCAATTCCAAACGGTATAAAAATCCATATTGATCCGAAGTGATCATACGACCTTTTTCGTCAAAGGTCATGGCCACCCAAGAACCTTGGTCATTTTCCCCCGGGCTGTAGAGCAATTCAGCCACAAAGCCATCGGGGAGTTTAAGCTTATCAATTTTTGGATTGCCGGTAAGCTGCCGGACTTCTTCTTTTTTTGCGCAAGCCACCAGAACAGAGGCTATGACAGCAAAGAAGAAAAGGTGTTTTACAGTGCTTTTGAGGAACATATAATTTTGGATTTAAAGCTCTTTTGAAAATTCTATTTTAAGAGAATTCAATATGAGAAGTTCTTTTAGTGAAAGAAAGCCACTCATGAAGGCTATTTACTTTTTGTCAAGAATTTAACTGTCCTGCTATTTCGGGTTTGGAAAAAAATAACCCAACACCTTCACTTTTCTGAAAAAGGAGATGTCGGGCTATTTCAAATTAAGAAAACCAACTTAGAAGAATGGACTGATTTCTGATTCTGCGGCAGGGTATGGGTAAAACTTATCCAAGTTTGTAAACACGTTGTTTCTTGGCACCGCTCCTGGAATCGGCGGGAAGTAATAATCAAGAGGATTGGCCACGATCCGCTGACCATAAGGAACGATGATTTCCTGGATTCGGCCTGTTCTCATGATGTCAAACCATCTTTTGTTTTCAAAGGCAAGTTCTACTCTTCTTTCTTTAAAGATAGCTTCTCTGACTTGGACCTGACCCGCTGCTGTAGAAGCCGCCAAACCAGCACGTGATCTCACTTGATTCAATAATCCTAGAGCCTCACCTGATTTCCCCTGCTCATTGAGGGCCTCAGCCTGAAGAAGAAGTACTTCAGCATAGCGATAGACCGGCCAGTTTACTCCATGGTTGTTATGCTGTGCATGGGTATCCTGAAACTTTCGGATAATAGGGGTAATTTTATTTGGCCCAGGTCTACCTGATACTGTGATAGTCATGATGGATGCGTCTTTACGAAGGTCACCAGGCTCATAGGCAGCGATAATATCCGGTGTAGGAATATTGTTACCTTGACCATCCAGCGGCTGTGGATTACCTGTATTGAACAAGGATCTCACTTCTGCCACAGTCAATGGATAAGGTAAGTGCTGGTAAAGGAAGGTACCCTGAAGACCATCAGGACCCTCGCGAAACTGGATTTCAAATACAGACTCAGCGTTATTCTTATTAGTAGAGTTTTTCGGGAATGCCATGGCATAATTAGGCATCAGAGAATACTGCCCCGAAGAAATTACCGGAGCCAATACCTGCTCGGCATCAGACCATCTCTTTCGGTAGATGAAAACATCTCCTAATAGCGTTCTAGCAGCGCCTTGAGTTACTCTACCAGCAAGCTGTGCTGATTTTTGAGGAAGTAATGGGATAGCTTCTGTCAAATCTTTGATGATTTGGTCAAAAACGGCCGCCTCTTCAGAAAGTGGAAGTGCGGATCCATCTCTACCAGGG
>CALRRX020000128.1:0-7708 GCA_943370675.1 Reyranella massiliensis 521
AGTAGTATTTGACCGTAATGGCTACTTATATCATGGTAATGTAAAAGCTTTGGCTGACGGTGCCAGAGAAGGAGGCCTTAAATTCTAATCATTATGTCTCAAGTAAGAAGAAAACCCATTAGGGCTACAGATACAGAGTTGAAAGAAAAAGTAGTAGCTATTAACCGAGTTGCCAAAGTGGTAAAGGGTGGTAGAAGATTCTCTTTTTCAGCGATTGTTGTGGTTGGAGATGGTCAAGGTATTGTAGGTTACGGACTTGGTAAAGCCAACGAAGTGACAGAAGCAATCACTAAGGGCATTGAAGATGCAAAGAAGAACCTTGTTAAGGTTCCTGTTTTGAAAGGTACCATTCCTCATGAGCAAATTGGTAAGTTTGGTGGAGGTCTAGTATTGATCAAGCCTGCTGCTGCTGGTACTGGTGTTATTGCAGGTGGTGCTATGCGTGCTGTATTAGAATCAGCCGGCGTTACAGACGTATTGGCGAAATCTAAAGGTTCTTCCAATCCTCATAACGTGGTAAAAGCTACTATTGACGCTTTGGTGCAGCTTCGAGATGCCATCTCCGTTTCTCAGCAAAGAGGTGTGAAAATGTCTAAAGTCTTTAACGGATAATTATCATGGCGAAGATTAAGATTACGCAAACGAAAAGTACGATCGACAGACCTAAGGATCAAAAAGCTACAATAGTAGCACTTGGTTTGGGTCGTATCAGCAAATCTGTAGTCGTGGAGAATACCCCACAGATTGCTGGAATGGTAAATAAAGTGAATCACCTTGTAAAAGTGGAGGAAGCTTAATTATGAAATTATATACATTAACCCCAGCCGAAGGTTCTACAAAGAACCGAAAGAGAATTGGTAGAGGTACTGGTTCTGGTAGAGGTGGGACCTCCACAAGAGGTCATAAGGGAGCTAAATCTAGATCAGGTTATAAGTCAAAAATTGGGTTTGAAGGTGGCCAAATGCCACTTCAAAGACGAGTACCAAAGTTTGGCTTTAAATCTTTGAATAAGGTAGAGTTCAAACCCGTAAATTTGGATACCTTGCAGGCCCTTGCTGAAGAACACAGTCTATCTGCTATAAACATGGAAGCTTTGGTTTCGCATGGTTTGGCTTCAATGAATGACAAAATCAAGGTTCTTGGAGGTGGTGAGTTGAAAGCCAAATTGGAAGTGAGTGCACACAGATTTTCAGCTTCTGCTGTAGCAGCTATTGAAGGTCTTGGTGGTACTGTAAACAAGATTTAAATAAATGAAAAAGTTTATTTCAACAGTAAAGAATATTTTCTCAATCGAAGATTTGAGAGTTAGAATTGTGAATACAATTGGCTTTCTTATCATCTTTAGATTAGGTTCATTTGTCGTTTTACCTGGTGTAGATCCCTCGAAACTTGGAGGAGCCCCTGAAGGTATTTTCGGCTTGATTGATACCTTCTTAGGTGGAGCCTTTAGTAATGCCTCTATCTTCGGTCTGGGAATAATGCCCTACATCTCTGCATCTATCGTTTTGCAGTTGCTTACTGTTGGAGTGCCTTATTTTCAAAAAATGCAAAAAGAGGGTGAATCTGGTCGGAAACGAATAAATCAGATTACCCGTGTACTAACCATTTTAATTACAATTGCACAGGGGATTGGTTATGTAACAGCCACCATTCTACCTACTGGTGCAGTGATGGTTAGTACCTCTCTTTTTATGTTCAGCTCCTTAGTTCTCCTTTCTGCAGGAACAATGTTTTGCATGTGGTTAGGAGAAAAAATTACCGAAAAAGGAATTGGTAATGGTATCTCTATGCTAATTATGATAGGTATCATTTCTAGATTCCCAGGCGCAATAATTGCTGAGGGTTTGGAAAAGGGATCTTCAGGAATGCTTCTTTTAATTATTGAAGCAGTTGTTCTTTTCTTTGTAGTTGTTGGTGTTATTGCATTAACAGAAGCTACAAGAAGAATACCTGTTCAATATGCAAAACAGGTTGTCGGAGGCAAGGTATATGGTGGCCAGCGCCAGTATATTCCAATTAAAGTGAATGCATCTGGTGTAATGCCTATCATATTCGCCCAATCATTAATGTTTGTGCCTGCTTTGATTGCTCAGATTTGGGCAAGCGAGAGTGATATTGCTAACTACATTGGTACTACCTTCTCTGATTTTACTTCTTGGCAGTACAATCTGTTGTTCGCTTCATTGATTATCATATTTACGTTCTTCTACACTGCTATTACGGTTAATCCTGAGCAGATAGCGGAGGATATGAAGCGTAATGGTGGATTTGTTCCTGGAATCAAGCCGGGTGCACCAACTTCTGAGTTCATTGATAGCATTATCTCCAAGATAACCCTGCCTGGTTCTGTTCTTCTAGCTGCTGTTGCAATTATGCCTGCTTTGGCAATTATTGTAGGTGTTGGTAGTGAATTTGCACAATTCTATGGTGGTACATCTTTGTTAATCATGGTGGGTGTTATTATGGATACTTTAAGGCAGATCGAGAGTTATTTGCTTATGAGACACTATGAGGGCATGATGAAAAGTGGTAATGTGAAGAATAATCCTTCTAATTATCAGGTAGCTTAAAGATGATTCATTACAAGACTTCGGAAGAGGTTTTAAAAATTAAAGAGAGTGCTAATATTCTTGGTAAGGCTCATGGAGAAATTGCCAAGTATGTTAAGGAAGGGGTAAAGACCTCTTCATTAGATAAAATTGCTGAAGAGTTTATTAGGGATCACGGAGCTGTACCTTCCTTTAAAGGATACAACGGTTTTCCCGCTTCACTCTGTATTTCCGTGAATGAAGTTGTTGTTCATGGCTTTCCAAGTGAATATGAATTGAAAGATGGCGATATAATCTCGATAGATTGTGGAGTCTTTCACCAAGGTTTTCATAGCGATTCCGCTTATACATACCCCATCGGTGAGGTTTCCCCTTCTGTTCTTGCATTACTTCGTGCTACTCGTGATTCACTCTATTTAGGAATCGAACAAGCTGTTTCTGGCAATCGAATAGGTGATATAGGTCACTCGATTCAAAAGTTTGTAGAAGCTAAGGGCTACACTGTTGTTCGAGAATTAGTCGGACATGGACTTGGAAGAAAACTCCATGAGGCTCCAGAGGTTCCTAATTATGGCAAAAAAGGCAGTGGCCCCTTGTTGAAACAAGGAATGGTGATTGCTATCGAGCCCATGATCAATCTTGGATCTAGAAATATTGTTCAAGAGAGAGATGGTTGGACTATTCGAACTGCAGATCGAAAGCCTTCAGCCCATTATGAGCATACTGTAGCAATATTTGAAGATAGAACAGAGGTCTTGACGACCCATAAATACATAGAAGAGATAGTTAAATTCTAAGATGGCCAAACAGACATCAATCGAGCAAGACGGAACCATTACTGAAGCATTGTCAAATGCTATGTTTAAAGTGGAACTGGAAAATGGGCATCAGTTGATTGCGCACATTTCTGGTAAAATGAGGATGAATTATATCAAAATCCTTCCCGGAGATAAGGTGAAATTAGAATTGTCTCCCTATGATTTATCAAAAGGCAGAATTGTGTATCGGTATAAGTAATCTTGAAGTTATTTCTAGACAAAAATTTCGATTTCGTTTTGTCAAAAGCATATGGCCGAAAAGTAAAATAATAATCATATGAAAGTAAAGGCATCGATTAAAAAAAGAAGTGCTGACTGTAAGTTGATCAGAAGAAAAGGAAAACTTTACGTCATCAATAAGAAAAATCCTAAGTATAAACAAAGACAAGGTTAATCATGGCTAGAATTGCAGGTGTAGACATACCAGACAATAAGCGCGGCGAAATTGGACTTACCTATATCTTCGGTATTGGTAGAAGTGCTGCGAAAGCGATCCTGAGCAAGGCCGGTATCTCTTTTGACAAAAAAGCTGGAGAATGGAATGATGAAGAATCTACCGCTATCCGTAACATCATCGCTGAGGAATATAGAACAGAGGGTGTGCTTAAGTCAGAGATCCAACTTAACATCAAGCGATTGATGGATATTGGTTGTTACAGAGGTTTGAGACACAGAAAAGGTCTTCCTGTTCGTGGTCAAGGAACTAAGAATAACGCCAGAACAAGGAAGGGTAAGAGAAAGACTGTTGCTAACAAGAAGAAAGCAACTAAATAAAATCTGATTTAGATCATGGCTCAGAAAAGAAACGATAAAGCAAAAGGTAAAAAAAGAGTAGTAAAGGTAGAAGCTGTAGGTCAAGCTCATATTAAAGCTTCCTTCAACAATATCATTATCTCCATTACCAATAATGCAGGTCAGGTAATCTCGTGGGCTTCTGCCGGTAAAATGGGATTCAGAGGCTCAAAGAAAAATACTCCATACGCTGCTCAAATGGCCGCTCAAAATTGTGGTCAAGTAGCTTTTGACCTAGGTTTGAGAAAAATCGAGGTATTTGTGAAAGGTCCGGGTGCAGGTCGTGAATCAGCGATCAGAACCTTGCAAAATGTTGGGTTGGACGTGACTACTATTATAGATGTTACTCCTATGCCACACAACGGTTGTCGTCCTCCTAAGCGTAGAAGAGTTTAATTTTAAAAAAGTTACAGAATGGCAAGATATACAGGTCCTAAAGCGAAAATCTCCAGAAGATTTGGAGAAGCTATCGAAGGTCATAGCAAAGCGCTTCAGAAGAAAAACTACCCTCCAGGTATGCATGGACGTGGTAGAAGAAAGAAGCAGTCTGAATATGCAGTTCAGCTTTCTGAAAAGCAAAAAGCAAAATATATCTACGGCGTATTGGAAAGACAATTCGCAAAGATGTTTGATATTGCTTCTAGAAAATCAGGTATTACCGGTGAAATCCTCCTTCAATTACTTGAAGCTCGTTTGGATAATACGGTTTATAGATTAGGAATTTCCCCTACTCGTCGTGGTGCTAGACAGCTTGTGGGTCACAAGCATATATTAGTAAACGGTGAAGTTGTTAATATTCCTTCTTACACCCTCAAGCCAGGTGATGTAGTGTCAGTTAGAGAGCGTTCTAAATCTCTTGAAGCGATCACGAACAGCCTTGCAGGTAAAGCAGCAAATAGATATCCTTGGTTAGAGTGGGATAATGCTTCTTTGACAGGGAAATTCGTCAGTGTACCAGGCAGAGATGATATTCCTGAGAATATCAAGGAGCAACTCATTGTCGAACTTTACTCTAAGTAATATTTTACTATTTTCAGCTAAAAAACAGAACGAGATATATGTCCATACTAGCATTTCAAATGCCCGAAAAAGTGGTGATGGAGAAAGCCGACGACTTTCATGGCTTGTTCACCTTCAAACCGCTAGAAAAAGGCTATGGAGTTACCATCGGTAACGCTCTCAGAAGAATATTGCTTTCTTCTTTGGAGGGATACGCCATCACTTCTATCAAAATCCCAGGAGTGGTTCACGAATTCTCTACCATCGATGGCGTAGTAGAAGACGTGACTGATATTATTTTGAACCTAAAGCAGGTAAGATTCAAAAAAGTGCATGAAGCATTTGATGGAAAAATAACTGTAGAGATCAAAAATCAATCCGTGTTCACCGCTGGGGACATTGCGAAGTTCACTTCCTCTTTCGAGGTCTTAAATCCCGAGTTGGTGATCTGTCATATAGATGAGACCAAAAACTTCGAAATCGAGATTACTATCGAAAAAGGAAGAGGGTATTTGCCAGCTGAAGAGTCCAAACCAAAAGAGCAGGTTTTTGGCCAAATTTCAATAGATGCTATTTTCACTCCTATCAAGAATGTGAAATATAGTGTTGAAAATACTCGTGTTGAGCAAAAGACTGACTTTGAAAAATTGATCCTTGAAGTGAGTACAGATGGTTCTATTCATCCAGAAAAGGCGCTTCAAGAGTCGGCTAAAATTTTGATTCAACACTTCATGTTGTTCTCAGACCAGACTATGGTTCTTGACTCAACAGGAGTAGCAGAGCCAGAGCCAATCGATGAGGAATTCCTTCACATGCGTAAGCTATTGAAGACATCTTTGAGTGATCTTGACCTTTCGGTTCGAGCATTCAATTGTCTTAAAGCTGCTGATGTAAGAACTCTTGGTGACCTTGCGAGACTTGAAATTTCAGATATGATGAAGTTCAGAAATTTCGGTAAGAAATCTCTTGCTGAATTGGAGCAGCTCATCCAGGAGAAAGGACTAACCTTCGGTATGGACATCTCTAAGTACAAACTTGACGAAGAATAATAAAAAATGAGACACGGTAAGAAAATTAACCACCTTGGTAGAACTGCCTCTCACAGGAAGGCAATGCTTTCCAACATGGCAGCTTCCCTGATTCTTCACAAGCGTATTTCTACTACGCTTGCCAAGGCTAAAGAATTGAAGAAGTTTGTGGAGCCTCTGGTTACCAGAGCTAAAGAAGATTCTACACATAATAGACGTATTGCTTTCTCCTACCTAAAAAGCAAAGAAGCTATCAAAGCTCTTTTTGGTGAGGTAATTGAAAAAGTGGGTACACGTCCAGGAGGATATACCAGAATTATTAAGACTGGTTTCCGTCTTGGAGATAACGCTGAGATGTGTATCATCGAATTGGTAGATTTCAATGAATTGATGTTGAAGGATGCTAAGCCAGCTAAGAAAACTACTAGAAGATCAAGAAGGTCTACAGGTAAAGCTGCTGATGCTCCCGCTGCAACAACTGCTGATTCAGCAGCTGAAACTGACAACGGAGAACAATAAATTGAAAATTACTTTCAAAATATCTAAAGGATTGAACGCCCGTTCAATCCTTTTTTTTATACCCTAGCCTAATTTCCCCTCCCCAAGAATTATTAACTTTGGGCAATCTTCAAAGAAATGATTAAACAAAAAGCTACCCTACTTCTAGCTGATGGGACAGTATTCCACGGATCCCTTATCGGTAAAGCCGGCACAAATGGCGGTGAGATATGTTTCAACACCGGAATGACTGGATATCAGGAAATTTACACTGATCCTTCTTATACTGGTCAAATCGTAGTTACCACTACTTCTCATATTGGTAACTATGGGGTTCATGCCGAAGAAATTGAGTCGGATCATCCCTGTGTCGCAGGTATCGTGGTAAATAGTTTTTCTGAAGTGTTTTCTAGACTTGATGCTTCTGGTTCCCTGCAAGATTATCTTGTGAACTATGGCATTACAGGAATTGCTGATATCGATACTAGAAAATTGGTTCGTCACCTTCGTTCAAAAGGGGCGATGAATGCAATTATCAGTTCGGAATTTGAGGGCAATTTGGAAGGGCTAAAGGCGGAATTGGTAAAGGTTCCTGATATGAACGGACTGGAACTTTCCTCTTCTGTTTGTACTCAAGAACCATTTTTCTTTGGTGATCAAAATGCTCCAATCAAAGTAGCTTGCCTGGATTTTGGGATTAAGAAAAATATTCTCAGAAATCTGGCTTCACGCGGCGTTTACTGCAAAGTGTATCCAGCCAAAACTAAATTGAAAGAAATGGAAGAGTGGGAGCCACAGGCTTACTTCCTTTCAAACGGCCCAGGCGATCCTGCTGTAATGGAGTATGCTGTTGATACGGTAAAGGACATTCTTGAAACCGGAAAACCTGTTTTTGGAATTTGTCTTGGGCATCAGCTTTTGGCAGAGGCAGTTGGGATCAAAACCTACAAAATGCACCATGGTCACCGTGGATTAAATCATCCAATCAAGAATCTTTTGACAGGGAAAAGCGAAATCACTTCAC
>CALRRX020000129.1:0-7665 GCA_943370675.1 Reyranella massiliensis 521
AGTGTTTTTGAGCAGGGTAAATTCCTTGCCTTTTTCGTAGAATTTCTCCTCGGAGATCATTCCGTACTTCACAAAGAGTCCGATGTCGTTCCACTTTTCCTCGTAGGCTTTGCGGTCTTTTTTGAACAGTTCGGAAAGCTTGTCAGCTACTTTTTTGGTGATGTAGTTGTTGATTTTCTTCACATTGCCATCGGCCTGCAGGAAGCTTCGGGACACGTTGAGCGGAATGTCCGGAGAATCGATCACCCCGTGAAGGAGCATCAGGAACTCAGGCACGATGTCTTTCACTTCGTCTGTGATAAATACCTGGCGGCTAAACAACTTGATCTTGTTTCGCTGCAGCTCGAACTCGTTTTTGACTTTCGGGAAATACAGTACTCCGGTCAGGTTGAACGGATAGTCCACATTGAGGTGAATCCAGAAGAGCGGATCTTCGCCCATTGGATAGAGGCTCTTGTAGAATGCGAGGTAATCCTCGTCCTTCAGGTCGCTCGGAGACTTGGTCCAGATCGGAGAGGTGGTGTTGATGATATTGTCTACTTCGATTGACTTCCACTTTTTGTCGCCTTTGTCATCCACTCCATCTTCGACAGACTCGTTTTTAGTGCCAAACTTGATCGGCACAGGAAGGAACTTGCAGTATTTGTCCAGGATACCCTGAAGCTTCCACTTGTCTAGGAACTCTTCGGAATCTTCGTTGATGTGCAGGATAATATCCGTTCCACGCTCCTTTTTCTTTCCTTTTTTGATTTCAAACTCGGTACTGCCGTCGCAAGTCCAGATGGCCGGTTCGGCGCCTTCTTGATAGGAAAGGGTGTGGATTTCCACGTTTTTGGCCACCATAAAGGCGGAATAGAAGCCCAAACCAAACTTACCGATGATCTCATTGGCGTCTTTGGCATCTTTGAATTTCTCCACAAACTCGGTTGCACCAGAGAAAGCTATTTGGTTAATGTACTTTTTGATCTCCTCGGCGGTCATTCCGAGGCCTTTGTCAGAGATGGTGATGGTTTTCTTTTTCTCGTCAAAAGCCACCTCCACGGTGATGTCTCCGAGTTCGCCGGTGTACTGACCAAGGGTAGCCAGTCTCTTGATTTTCTGTGTAGCGTCTACCGCGTTGGAGACGAGTTCCCGAAGGAAAATCTCATGGTCAGAATAGAGGAATTTCTTAATAATCGGGAAAATGTTCTCGGTATGAATCGAGATCGTGCCTTTTTCCTGCATGGGTATAAATCGGTTTAGTTGAACACAAAATTTAACAAGAGGGTCTTATCAATGCCTGTTCCAAGCGTGAAAAAGTGACAAGATGGCATTTTTGTTTTGCCACAAAGGCACGAAGGCAGAAAGTAAAGGATGAAATAAAAAGGCAAAAGTCTGAAAATTAAGCAGTGGTCAGTTTCAGTTTGCAGAAAGTAAATCAGAAAGATGAAGTAAGAAAGCTGAAAACTTAGTGATCAATAACCCTTAACTCTATTACCAATAACTTCTTTGTGCCTTACTGCCTTTGTGGCAAATAAGAAAAATCCAAAGGATCGGGAAATTCAAACTCAAAACCAGTCTTCAAGATCTTTTTGGAATCAATCAATCGATCCTTTCCTTCAGGTTCGTGTTGGTAGCTGGCAGGAGGTGCTATCCCAAGATCATGTGCATTTTTCTCATAAATCTCCCTACGTAGCGGATGGATTGGAGCTACCCCATTGAAGCTCTCATTCCAAAGTTCCTTTTCCATCACCCAAGCCAGCAATCGCACAGAATCTATTCGATGGATGAAATTGACCCGGGTATGACCTGCTACATTTTCCTTCCCTGAAAAATACTTGCCCGGTACACGATCATTTCCAAGCAATCCGCCAAATCGAACGATGGTCATGTCGTACTTTCGGTCTTTTTCCATCAGCTGCTCTGCACGGTAGATGGTCTCGTTACCGGTGTTTTCGAGGGAAAGAAGAAAGTCCTCCCCATATTTTTTTTCAGATGTCACTTCAGGATAGATGCCCGTACTTGATACAAAGATCACTTTCTGAATCGGTGAATTATCGATCAGGCTTCGCAGGTATTTGAGTTGCTCCAAATGAAAGGCCCCATTTCCGCTTCGGGATCTTGGAGGAATATTGACCACTAAGATTTCGGACTGAAAAAGCACATTGAATCCCAAGCCTTCAGGATGTGGATTGAGCGAAAAGCGGATGGATTGGAGTCCTTTTTGAGAAAGTTTCTCCTGTTTTTCGGCAGAAGTAGTAGAGCCGAGGACTTTAAATCCTTTCTCCTGAAGTTGAAAAGCCAATGGCTCCCCAATCCAGCCTAAACCGATGATGGATACTGTTTTCATGTTTTTTAGCCACTAACCTGCCTGCGGTAGGCGGGGGCTCGAAAGCGCAAAGTTTGTTATTGGTTATTGAGTTATTGGGTTTTATTCGTTCAGGGTTCAGGGTTCAAAGTTTTTATTATCGGATGTCGAACCTTGAATATTGAATTTCGAAGGATTCCTTTAAAATCTTTTTTCTATAATTCTTAGTGTCTTTGAGTCTTCGTGGCCTAGAGGAAACAAAAAACCTCCCCGAAGGGAGGCCTTGATTAGTCTTTTTTAGGCATAGTGCCCAAGAGGTAGTCCCACAGCGGAGAACTCACTCCAAATGAAGTATCTGGATCTTTGTAGTGATGAATCGCATGATTTACCCAAAGGATCTTCAGAAAATTTTTGGGAGGATTGTACGCATGCACAATGTAATGCACTCCCAAATAGGCCGAATATCCAAGCAAGAATCCAGGAAGGAAATACAGGGAGTAATCACCCATGATCAACTGGAAGACCAAGTAAAAGATAGCAGCGTAGGCAGCACTCACAAAAGGAGGCATGGCCAATCTGTCTTTGTCCTTGGGATAGTCGTGATGAACACCATGAATGGAATACTGAAGTTTGTCCTTAAAAGCAGTGTCTGGCTCCATGTGGAAGAAATGCTTGTGCATCATGTATTCCACGAAAGTGAAGGCAAACAGCCCAAGGATCAAAATCCCCATTCCCACCGAAAATCCTATCGTGGTAGCCGTCACTGCATAGTAAAAAGATACCGAAGAGATCGCGAAAAAAAGCGTGATCGGAACCATAATATGCGTTCTGGAAATCCTTTCCAAAAGTGGATTAGAAAACATCTGGGCTGAACCGAAATTGTCCGGCCTGTCCAATCGCCCAATCTTTTTCATGTTTGTAGTTGGTTTAACAGTTGCTTGCATGAGTTCGTTGGTTAACATCAATCCGTAAACTGCGTCGCAAAGATAAGGGTTTCAAAAAAACCAAATAATATTCTTTAATCTGATTGAAGTCAGGAAATCAGACAGCGCTCAAGGTAGCCGCTATCGTTTTCTCATAATACGCGACGTACTGGGGAAGAATCTGATCAATATCAAACTCCTTGGCACGAGCTAAGGCTCTTTCTTTAAATCCTGGTAAATTTTCGTCTGCTAAAATAAACTTGGCTTTCGCAGTCATGTCCTCCACATCGCCTACCTCACAGGCATAACCGGTCACGCCATCGAGATTCAATTCGGGAATTCCTCCTGCATTGGAAGACAATACCGGCACTTCACAGGCCATCGCCTCTAAAGCAGCAAGCCCAAAGCTCTCCTTTTCAGAAGGCATCAAAAACAAATCTGCCACAGAGAGCACTTCCTCCACAGCTTCCAATTTTCCTAGAAAACGGATGTCATCACAGGTACCCAAGGTACGGCACAGACGCTCCATTCGATCCCGCTCAGGTCCATCACCGACCAAGAGAAGCTTGGCAGGAATTTCTTTTCGGACATTGTAAAAGACATGAATTACATCCTCTACCCGCTTGACCTTCCTAAAATTGGAGGTATGAACGAGTAGTTTTTCCCCGTTCGGACAAATGGCCAACTTAAAATGCTCCTTTCGCTGCTTTTTGAAGCGCTCCAAATCGATAAAATTGGGAATGACGGCTATGTCTCGCTTGATGTCAAAATGCTCAAAGGTCTCTTTTTTCAAATCTTCAGATACGGCTGTCACTCCATCGGATTGATTGATGGAAAAAGTCACCACCGGCTCATAGCTTGGGTCTTTTCCCACTAGGGTGATGTCAGTACCATGCAAAGTAGTGACTACAGGTATCTGTATTCCTTCGGTTTTCAGAATTTGCTTGGCCATATAGGCTGCCGAAGCATGCGGAATCGCATAGTGCACATGGAGCAAATCGAGGTTTTCGTATTTCACCACGCTGACCATCTTGCTGGCTAGGGCGAGTTCGTAGGGAGCAAATTCAAACAGGGGGTAGCTCTTGATATCCACTTCATGGTAGAAGAGGTTTTCGCTGAAAAAATCCAATCGCATGGGCTGCTTATAGGTGATAAAGTGTACCTCGTGACCTACTTTGGCAAGACCTTTACCCAGTTCGGTAGCTACTACACCACTCCCACCAAAGGTAGGATAACAGACAATTCCTATTTTCATTTAGAGCCGAGTTAAGGCAGATTCGATTTGCAGTCTAACACGCTTGCGCTGTGTTTTTGTTCAAAATAAAAGAATTTTATGATCCGAATTATGAATGAAAGGTTGTTGCATCCTTCGAGCGGTACTTTTTGCATGTCAAAATCCTGTTTAATTTACCAAAGATTTACAGCTTACCTATGCAAAAGAAACTTCTACTCGTTGGTTTGTTGGCTACACTTTGGGCATGCCAACCTTCCTCTGAAACTAGCTCTGAAAAGACGGAAAAAATCGACCCTACGACGTATTGGGGAGAAAATCCCTGGCCTGAGATCCGCAAAAAGCGAATCAATCAACTCCTGCCAACTGCCTTGAAAAATGCCGGAGTAGACGTTTGGCTGGTGGTATGCAGGGAAAATTACAATGACCCCATTGCTACCCATGTCGGTGGAGAAAATGCCAGTGGCACCGCAGCTTTCCTTTTTTACAATGACGAAAGTGGGTTCCATTCTTTGGTATTCTCACCGGAAGGCGAGGCTACCGCATTGGATGATCTTGACATCCACGAAAAAGTAGAGCGAGTACCAAGAGGAGAATCCGCTGTGGCCAAAGCAGTAGAATTCATTAAATCCAGAGCATTCCAAAAAGTCGCCATCAACTCCTCTGCAAGCAATGAAATGGCAGATGGCATTACGCACAGTCAGTATCAGGAACTTGCCGGTCTGATGGGCGCTGATGAGAAAAAGTTGATTTCCTCGGACGAACTCGTATACGAATGGCTATCCATTAAGCTTCCTGAAGAGGTGGAAATCCTGACCAAAGCGGCACAGTTGGCCTCCGATTTTCAGCATGAGGCCTACGCGATGATCGAACCGGGAAAAACGACTGATGCCGACGTAGCCAAATTCCTCAAAGCAAAAATGGCAGAATACGGAGTCACCGATGCTTGGCATCCTGACCAAAACCCCAACGTCAACTCAGGTCCGGACCGTGGTCACTCCCATGCTACCGACAAAGTCATCATGCCCGGCGATGTGATTCAAACCGACTTTGGAGTAAAACTGTATGGAATTTGGGTGTCGGACATTCAGCGTTTTGCTTATGTACTGAAGGATGGGGAAAACACCGCACCTGCAGATATTCAGCAATACTGGGAAAATGGAAAAGCTGGTAGCCGAGCTGCACTTGGTGCGATGAAACCGGACGTAAAAGGGGAAGACGTGGACCGTGCCCAGCGTGACTTAATGGATGCCGCGGGTTCACTCTATGTCCCTTGGAGTACTGGTCACCCTGTGGGCTATGTGGCCCATGACGTAGGACCAAATCTGGGTGGGGCCCGACTGCCTCAACCCCGACCTGCTGCGCAGAAATTGCTTAAGGAAGGAATGGTCTTCGCGTTTGACGGATTCCACTGCTGGAAGCAACCTGACGGTACCGAAAAGACCATCTCTGTGGAAGAAATGGCAGTAGTCACCGCCGATGGCGCACGATACCTGATTACTCCGCAAGAGGACTTGATCCTAGTTGGGAAAAAATAAAAATCGGAAAGATTGAAAAGGCTGGGCAACCGGCCTTTTTGATTTACGATGCTTCGACCTTGCTCAGCACGAGTGAGCGATTTACGCGATCCAGAGTAATTCAATCAGCCACTTACCATTTTGGCACGAGTATTTTAATTTTTCAGATCTGGTTTCGTGGAAATCAACAATTACCTTCACTTGAATCCATTTTTCTTCTCAAAAAATCTGTGATAATCTGCGTGTTTTTCTGCGAAAACTTGCCTGCTGCAAGCAGGTCTGCGGGAAATTTTACTTTCAAGAATGCCTAAAAAATAGACTTCAAGCCCAAATGGGCTATAAAAGGATCAAAATCCCGATCGGAATGTAGAAGTGGAATATCTTTAGAAATGCAATAGGATGCGATATAGCAATCAATTGTTTTGCGGATGGTGATGCCTTTTTTTCTAAGAGAGCGGTAGTTCTGGGCTGATGCTAAAGAATTTTCCTTTCCCAATAAAAAAAGCATGGGCATTTCCTCAAAGAAATTAAATGCGATATCAAAATCTTTATCATACCTAAATCCCTGCATGACTTCTCCATAGATTAAATCTCCAACAGCAAAATCTGCTACTCCAATTTCAGAGAAAAGGAATTCTGTCTGCCGATTTTGAACACCATTGAAGTAATCAATCCAAACGGAACTATCTACCAAAATCACGGCCTTCTCTCATTTCGTCCAAATTACCTTCCCATTTCAATTTACCTCTCAATTCCTTAAGCCGCTCCTGCTTTTTCAAGGAGACCATTTTCTTTAGAGCAGTCTCCACCGCAGCTTTTTTGGTAGTGATCCCGGTGAGCTTCATCGCTTCCTGAATCAGATTTTCATCAATATCGATATTGGTTCTCATGTGTATGTTTTTGATAAATATACACATCAATCGGAATTAAAGCTTTGAAGAATTAATAAAACGCCCAACAGAATGGATCGTTCCTTTGACTTATACCATTAAACCCTAGGTAAGAATGAATCCAAACCGAAAGTATTTGAACCAGGTTAATCTTTATTGACCATCTTTAATCAGCTATCATTTTTTAGCACATCACTTGCCTTTGTTAGGCGCGAGGGGCCGACGCAGCAGCGGGCCAGCGTCTGGCCTTGTGCGGCTGGAGCTTTGCTGCGTCTTGACCTTTTGGTTCTTTTGGGTCAAGCCAAAAGAACGAAAAAAACAAAAAGAGATAAAACCTATCGTCTAATAGGAAGGGCAATCCTAAAAAATCAAATATTTCAATCTTTCAATTTTTCAATTGGCTACCTTTGCCACAACCAAATCTTTCCCCCGCTATGAACGAGCGCTACATGCAGCGCGGAGTCTCCGCATCCAAAGAAGACGTCCACAATGCCATCTCTAAGCTGGACAAGGGCCTTTTTCCAAAAGCTTTTTGCAAAATCGTAGAAGATACCCTGGGCAATGATCCGGATTTCTGCAACATCATGCATGCAGATGGCGCAGGCACCAAGTCCTCTTTGGCGTACCTCTATTGGAAAGAAACCGGCGACCTCAGTGTATGGAAAGGCATCGCGCAGGACGCCATCATCATGAATACCGACGACCTGCTTTGTGTGGGTGCAATCAATAATATTTTGGTTTCCTCCACGATCGGAAGAAACAAAAACCTGGTGCCCGGCGAAGTCATCTCTGCAATCATCCAAGGCACAGAGGAAGT
>CALRRX020000130.1:0-7665 GCA_943370675.1 Reyranella massiliensis 521
AAAGAGAGACAGCAAAAAAGAAAACATTTCGTGACTATATCTCTGACGACCAATTTATTCATTGGACACCAAACCATCCAGACACGACAGGTTATATGTGTGAAATAACACTACACAAAATAACTGCCTTGTATTGGTATCACGGACAATGTGGTTACGACTATTTTACATACACCACATCGGACACGACTATAGACGTTCTTTGGTCTTACCGTAGTGACTGTATTTTGAATATGGACTTTTTAGAGAAGTCAAATGGTGTAAAAAAATATCCTAAACGTGGAGACAATTTTGCAACTTTGACATTGGTAAATGACACGACAATTAAAGTGAAATACAACTTTCCTGAGTGGACAAGAAAAGTGAATGAAATAGCTAAAGACTCTCTTTTTCCAACATATTACTATTTAATGCAAGACAATTGACAACAACGAATCACATAACGACAGAAAGAAAAACTACTGGTAACACGGGTTTTGCGTCAGGCGGGGTGACGTGCAAACTTGGAGCTTTGTGCTTCTATTCAAGTTCAGTGCTGGTTGACAGTTTAGTGCTCCGAAACCCGCCCGAACGCAAAGCCCGAAACCGTTAACAAGATTACCCCAAACCCCAGCGATTGCTCTGGCTAGTGGTTGATCCCATTCCAAGTTCTCCAATTTTTCACCCTGCCTTTCCGACCATTTTTCCTACCTTTGCGCTTTCCCAAGCGTTCACACCAATCCATTCCCCAATGGCCACCAAAAAAATACAATCTGCCCTCATTTCAGTCTATTACAAAGACAACCTCGAGCCGATCATCGCCCTCCTGAAGAAACACGGAGTAAAAATCTACTCCACCGGAGGCACCCAGAAATTTATCGAAGAGCAAGGCGCAGAAGTGATTCCTGTTGAAGAACTGACCTCCTACCCTTCCATCTTCGGAGGCAGAGTGAAAACCCTCCACCCAAAGATTTTTGGAGGTATCCTCTATCGAAGAGAAAATGAAGGCGATGTAGCCCAAGCTGCGGAATACGACATTCCGGCGATCGATTTGGTGATTGTGGATTTGTATCCATTTGAAGAAACTGTGGCTTCAGGTGCATCCGAAGCCGACATCATCGAAAAAATCGACATCGGCGGCATCTCCTTGATCCGTGCAGCTGCCAAAAACTTCAAAGACGTGATCATCATCGCTTCCAAAAATCAGTACGGCGAACTCGAAGCCAAACTGGAAGCACAGGACGGAGCCACCGCGATCGAAGACCGTCGCTACTTTGCAGCACAGGCTTTCCAAGTATCCTCCAACTACGACACCCACATTTTCAATTACTTCAACCGTGCCGAAAACATCCCGGCACTGAAAGTCTCCGAAAGCAAGGCCAAAGCACTTCGCTATGGAGAAAACCCCCATCAAGCAGCTCATTTCTACGGCAACTTGGAAGATCTTTTCGATCAATTGAACGGCAAAGAGCTTTCTTACAACAACCTGGTGGACGTAGACGCAGCCGTGAATCTGATCGCCGAATTCCCTGACCAAACGGCCTTCGCCATCTTGAAGCATACCAATGCCTGCGGTTGCGCGACGGCGGATACCGTGAAAGAAGCATATCAGAAGGCTTTTGCAGCTGATACCACTTCTGCCTTCGGCGGGGTATTGGTCACCAACCAACCTGTGGATAAAGACGCGGCGGAAGAAATGAATTCGCTTTTCTTCGAAGTCTTGATCGCTCCTGAGTTTACCGAAGAGGCGCTGACCGTATTGAAAGGCAAGAAAAACAGAATCCTTCTTCGTCAGAAAATGGATTTGCCAGGCACCAAAATGATCAAAACCTTGCTCAACGGTGTAATCGAACAGGATAAAGATTTGGCTACCGAAAGCAAGGCAGATTTCAAAGTCGTGACCCAAGTGGCCCCGACTGAAAAAGAACTGGATGCCTTGGTTTTCGCAGCGAAAGTCTGCAAGCACACCAAGTCCAATACGATCGTATTGAGTAATGACTCCCAACTTTTCGCTTCAGGCGTGGGTCAAACTTCCCGAGTGGACGCTCTTCGTCAGGCGATCATCAAGGCTGGAGAATTTGGCTTTGATCTCAAAGGAGCGGTGATGGCATCGGATGCCTTCTTCCCATTCCCTGATTGCGTGGAGATCGCGCACGAGGCAGGAATCACCGCTGTGGTTCAGCCAGGCGGATCGATCAAAGATCAAGACAGCATCGCCTTCTGCGACGCCCACGGCATGAGCATGGTGATGACCGGTGTGAGACACTTTAAACATTGATAGCCTGACCTTTGAGGTTTTCAAAAACCTCGAAGGTCTTGCAAAAATTTCGAAGACCTCCGGTTCGAATGGAATCGGAGGTTTTTCTTTTTCTAACCATTAAGGAATTGAGAAAATTTAGAAAAACTAGAGCCTTAAAAAATCGACTCTCAATGCCCTTAATTTCTTAATGTTTTAAAAAAACCGAATGGTAGAAAAGTCAATGATTGACTCTTTGGTTTTGGGAAGCTTACTATTGACTTCCGGTTCGAATGGAATCGGGGGTTTTTCTTTTTTGACAAACCAGTTGATTTAAAACTGATTAATTTGAAAATTCAACCTTGTGTTCATGGACTTTTTAAATACAAGTAAATGGGCAAGTACCAAAAACTTTTGATCAAGATCCTTTCCGGAAGCTCAGATTCAAATGTAGAGTTTGACCAGCTTAGGAGATTACTGATTCTCTTGAGTTTCACAGAAAGAATCAAAGGAAGTCATCATATTTTCAGTAAAGAAAACATTGAAGAAATCATTAACATCCAAGAAATTCAGGGGAAAGCCAAACCCTATCAGGTCAAACAAGTAAGAAACCTTATATTGAGATATCAATTAAAGCTCGAGGAAAATGAAAACTGACTTTAAATACGAAATCATTATTTATTGGAGTGAAGCCGACCAAGCTTTCATTGCTGAGGTTCCCGAATTAGCCGGTTGCGCAGCTGACGGAAAATCATACGCTGAAGCTTTGGAAAATGTAGAAGTTATTATTTCCGAATGGATAGAAATGGCGAAAGAATTGGGGAGAACAGTACCCAAACCAAAAGGAAAATTGATGTTTGCCTAACTGACAAAACCAAACAAAAGAAGTCGGAAGCAATTTGTGATTCTATAAATTCCAAGAAAATGAAAACCCTGAGAATAAAAGCGTATCCTAAAAACAAGCGGCAAATTCAGTCGATTGCTGATTTTCTCAAAAAGGAAGGAATAGAATTCGAGATGGTGGAAAAAGAAGAATTCCTAGAATTCATCTCTGAAGTAGAATCAAGCTTAAACCAGGTAAAGCAAATCAAGCTGGGAAAACAAAAAAAAGAGCTTGCAAAAGATTTTTTGAATGAACTATGAGGTCATACTCACACAAGATTTTAAAAAGTTCTTCAAACGGCTTTTTAAAAAATATCCTTATTTGAAGAATGATTTAATGAAACTCATTCAGAATCTTGAAAAGGACTATTCTATCGGAACTCCATTAGGATCCAACCTTTTCAAAATCAGAATCTCGATTTCCAGCAAAAACAAAGGGAAATCAGGAGGTGCCAGAGTGATTTACTTTTTTGTAAGCGAAGACAATCAAATCTTTCTGATCCATATTTTTGATAAAAGCGAATTTGAAAATTTACCTAAGGAAACATTCCTTGAACTTTTGAAAAAATCCGGTTTGATCTGATAATGACAAACCAGAATATTATCTGGATGTACTTGTCTCAACTTTTCCAAAGTTCAGAACTTTGGAAAAGTTTGAATGAGCGACTTTGCAAAACTTAACCGCCTTCCCAAGCCATTTCTTTTCATTTCCCAAGCCAAATCCCCTATTTTGCAAGGCGAACCCAAAAACTGATTTTCAGGTTCTAACTTCTTGAATCTCGCTTCTTGCATCTCAAAATGAAATCTCACCAACTCAAGCTCTACAACACCCTTTCCAGACAAAAGGAAGATTTTGCACCCATCAATCCGCCTTTTGTAGGAATGTATGTCTGCGGACCGACTGTTTACGGAGATGCTCACCTCGGACATGGCCGTCCGGCAGTCACGTTTGATACGGTCAATCGCTACCTCACCCATCTCGGCTATCGCGTGCGCTATGTTCGCAACATCACCGACGTGGGTCACCTCACGGGAGATGCAGACGAGGGAGAAGATAAAATCGCCAAAAAAGCCAAGCTCGAGCAGCTCGAACCCATGGAAGTAGCCCAGCAATACACGGACACCTACCATCGGGACATGGCTTTGCTCAATACCTGGAAGCCTAGCATCGAGCCCCGCGCGACAGGACATATCCCCGAGCAAATCGCCTTGGTGGAAGCCATCCTCAAAGAAGGATTGGCCTACGAAGTCAACGGTTCGGTCTATTTCGATGTCTTGAAATACAACAACAGCTATAAATACGGGAAGCTTTCTGGACGTGTCTTGGACGAACTGATCAGCGGAAGCCGGGATCTGGACGGACAAGGCGAAAAGCGAAATTCGGTGGATTTTGCCCTTTGGAAAAATGCTTCTCCTGAGCACCTGATGAAATGGGATTCCCCTTGGGGAGTCGGTTTCCCGGGTTGGCACCTCGAGTGTACCGCCATGAGCAGCAAGTACCTCGGGACGCAATTTGACATCCACGGAGGCGGAATGGACTTGATGTTTCCACACCACGAGTGTGAAATCGCACAAGGAAATGCCTGCAACCATCGCGATCCGGCCAAGTACTGGATGCACAACAACATGATCACCATCAACGGACAGAAGATGGGCAAGTCGCTGGGTAATTTTATCACGCTGCAGGAGCTTTTCACAGGAAATCACCGATTGCTGGAGCAAGCTTATAGCCCGATGACGATCCGTTACTTCATGCTCACGGCGCACTACCGCTCCACCTTGGACTTTTCCAACGATGCCCTGAAAGCCGCTCAAAAAGGCTACAAAAAGATCATCAATGGATTGAGAATTGCCCGAGCCTTGGAGTATACCCCAAATGCGGAAGTCGCTTTGGATCCAGAGCAAATCAAACAAGTAGAAAGCAGCATCACTGCCGCCTATCGCGCGATGGACGATGACTTCAACACCGCTCAGGCGATTGGCCATTTGTTCAACTTGTTGAAAAAGATCAACTCCATGTTTACCGGACAGCTGGCTTCAGCAGCTCTGGGTGAGGAGGTTTTTGCCAAAGTCAAAGAAACCTTCATCACGTTTGTCGTGGATATTTTGGGATTGATCGAGGAAAAAAGCGATGTACAAGATTCCATGCTTGAGCTATTGCTGAAACTCTACACCGAAGCGAAGACCGCTCGGGATTATGGAAAAGTAGACGAAATACGTGCAGGGCTAAAAGCCATGGGCTTTGTGGTAAAAGACATGAAAGACAAAATCGATTGGGCTTATGAAGAATAGAAACCTGTGGCTGATTGCCCTGTTGATTTTTGCATGGGCATGTTCGGGAGAAAAAACCACCGAAACCACCGTCACTCCGGAAGTTGTCCTCAAGCCCTACCCGGCATTCAATGCAGACTCTGCCTTTGCCTTTGTGCAAAAGCAAGTGGATTTTGGACCTCGGGTACCGGGCACTAAAGGTCATGCAGCCACCAAAGCTTGGATGATTTCGACCTTGGAAAAATATGGTTGGTCGGTGCAGTCTCAGGATTTTCAAGCCAAAACCTACGATGGACTGACTTGGAATCTGTCAAACGTCATCGCTTCCTACAATCCTCAAGCCACTAAGCGCATCCTTTTGGCAGCACACTGGGACACCCGTAGAATCGCCGATAAAGATACCGAGCGACTCAATGAACCCATCGACGGCGCCAATGACGGTGCATCCGGAGTGGGTGTATTGATGGAAATTGCCCGTGCGATTGCCTCACAAGAGTTGAAGCCGGAAGTTGGCATCGACTTGATCTTTTTCGACGGAGAAGATGACGGCGAACCCGAAAACACCCGAGTTTCCAACAACTCCCAGATTTGGTGGTGCCACGGTTCACAGTATTGGTCCAAAAACAAGCACGTGCCTAACTATTCTGCCTATTATGGAATTTTGGTGGATCTAGTGGGAGGCAAAAACGCACGATTCTACCGAGAAGGCTATTCACGCCAATACGCAAGCGGTATTGTCTCG
This sequence comes from Reyranella massiliensis 521, assembly GCA_943370675.1. Taxonomy (GTDB): domain Bacteria; phylum Bacteroidota; class Bacteroidia; order Cytophagales; family Cyclobacteriaceae; genus Algoriphagus. The sequence goes on from CALRRX020000130.1 coordinate 6,111, forward strand.
AAGGTTTGGGGAAATGGTTCTCAACTAGGCCATTCCGGTTTTTTCATCCAACAGGATACTCCTGAGATTTTGGATGATCATTACTTTGTCAACGCCGTGGGAGGAATCCCTATGGTCGACATTATTGAGTTTTCACCTGAGTTTGGATTTGGGCATTACCATCATACCCACAAGGACAACATGGAGCTGATTGACGCTCGTACCTTGAAAGCAGTAGGTGAAACTGTTTTGTTTACAGTTTATCAGGAATAGCGTTTTTTCGCCAAATCTTTGCTTTATTCGTAATAGCAGACGATTGCATTTTAAGGATAACAGAAAGCACTACCAATGAAGAGAGGTCATCAGATCACGATGAAGGAAATCGCCAAGAAGCTCGGCGTGTCTGTTTCCACCATTTCCAGGGCGCTCAAAGACTCCCCGGAATTGCATCCTGAGACCAAGCGAAAAATCGTGGAGGCCGCAAAGGAGATGAACTACCAACCCAATCTCCTAGCACAAAGTCTCCGAATCAGCCGTTCCAAAACGCTGGGTGTGATCGTGCCAGAGATCACTTCGCACTTTTTCGCATCCTGCATCAGCGGTATCCAAGACACCGCAAATAAGCGCGGATACAATGTGATGATCTGTCAAAGCAACGAATCGATCGAGCAGGAAAAAGCCAATATCCGAACCTTGGTTTCCAGCCAAGTGGATGGCCTCTTGATCTCGCTCAGTCGGGAAACCAACCAATTTGAGCACCTTTACGACCTATATGATCGGGAAATCAATTTCGTATTGTTTGACCGAGTGCAAGAAGATATCCCCGTTTCCAAAGTCACTTTCAATGATGCCGGCGGTGCTTACCAAGTGACTAAGCACCTATTGGAAAATGGATCAAGACGCATCGTCTACGTCTCAGGTCCTGAAGACTTGTACATTTCCAAAAAACGAAAAGAAGGCTACCTCCGTGCGCTAGCAGAGTTTGGTGTGCACCAGGATAATTCGCTAATCAAAATCACTGACCTTACTGATGCAGGTAATGTCAAAGTTGCACGAGAGATTCTACAGATGCGCCCACAGCCGGATGCTGTTTTTTGCATGATCGATCCGGTGGCGGTAGATGTGTTGACCGAATGGAAATCCCAAGGCATCCGAATTCCGGAAGACATTGCCTTGGCAGGTTTTACCAATAATCCTACGTCAGCTGTAGTCGAACCCCCATTAACCACCGTGGCACAACCCGGCTACGAAATGGGCAAACTGGCCGTAAGCCACCTGTTGGATCAATTGGACGGCATCGCCTCCGAAGACCCGATCTCCATTGTTTTGGAAACTACCCTGGTTCCTAGAAAGTCCTCCCAGCATTTTGAGGCAAAAAAGTAATTGGTTATTGAGTTACTAGTTATTAGTTAAGAGATGTCCATATTAATAACCAGTAACTAATAACTAAAAACCCAATCACCCTTCCCATGATCTCCCAACTTACTAAAACCTTCCAATCCTATTTTGCTTCTACTCCACTTGTGGCTTTTGCTCCTGGTCGGCTTAACCTGATCGGTGAGCACACGGATTATCA
>CALRRX020000131.1:0-7643 GCA_943370675.1 Reyranella massiliensis 521
CTTGGACCAACAAGAATGACTCCAGCCAATGCAGCCCATCCGCCTACAGAATGAACCAAGGTACTGCCTGCAAAATCATAAAAACCCATGGCTTTCAAGGCACCACCACCCCACTGCCAGCTACCAATCAAAGGATATACAATACCGACGAAGATCAATGTGAAGATTAAGTAAGCCCAAAGCTTAACCCGTTCTGCAATTGCGCCTGAGACGATGGTGGCAGCAGTAGCTGCAAACATGGCTTGGAAGAGAAAGTCAGTCCAGTAGGTATACCCTCCTGCTGCATAACCCGCTGACACATCTGCACTGGCAGGAGAAAACCAGAATAAATTCCACCCTTCTACATTAAAGCTAAACCATCCTGGAGATTCAAAACCAGGATACATCAGGTAAAATCCAACCATTGCATAGGTTAAAATTCCGATAACCGGCGTGATCGTGTTTTTAAACAAGATGTTTACGGTGTTTTTTGCCTGACCAAAACCGGTCTCTACAGTGGCAAAACCAAGGTGCATAATGAACACGAGCGCAGTACACAACATCATCCAGACGTTGTTGGTCGTGAACAGATTTTCTGCCAAGGCGGTCGAAACCTCCACTGGCACAGCCAGATCATTGGCTAACAGGGTTGTGAAATAGTTCATAGGTTTGAAAATTGATGGTTTCTTTCTTTTAACCCTTCTTATAACATCCATAAGAAGAATTAATCGAATGTAATTAGATATTTGATTAAAAAACAAACCTACTTTTAATATTATTTCATTTTTATGGCTTTTTACCAATCATTTTTAAACCGTTTTTTCCATTTTTTTCAAAATTTAATCATTTATAGGTCTATTTTTAACCCAAATACAACCTAATCATCAATATCAAAGTCATACAGAAAATTCTTTGAAATCGATTACGAAAACATTCAAACAATAGATCTGGAAAGAAAAAGAGATTGAAATAAATTAAAATTTCATTTTTTAGAAAAAATCAAAATTTTATTAATTTTTTTAGAAATTATGAAAACAATAATTTTTCATGGTTTCAAATTAATTTTTAAACCAATTCAAAAACATTAATCAATTTTTTTAGCCACAAAGGATCATAAACTCACCATAAAATGAAAAAAGCCCTGATTAATCAGAGCTTTTACTATAAAACAGAACCATTTACTTGGCTAGTCTTGCGAAATCCTTAGCAAAATAGGTCAGAATTATCTTTGCGCCGGCCCTTTTTATAGAAAGCAGAATCTCATTCATTGATCGGTCATAATCCAACCAACCTTTTTCGGCTGCGGCTTTAACCATGCTATATTCTCCTGATACATTATAGGCCGCAATTGGCAGCGGATAACTATCGCTTAGTTGCTTGATAATATCCAAATAACTCAGCGCAGGCTTCACCATTAAAAAATCAGCACCTTCTTCCATATCCAAATCAGCTTCGATCAAAGCCTCCTTGGCATTGGCAGGATTCATTTGGTAGGTCTTTTTATCTCCAAACTTTGGCGCAGAATCCAAAGCATCTCGGAATGGACCATAAAATGCACTTGCATATTTGGCAGTGTATGACATAATAGAAATATCCGTAAACCCATTATCATCCAACAGATTTCGAATGTACCCCACTCTACCATCCATCATATCCGATGGACCCAGAATATCAACTCCGGCATCCGCCTGTGCCAAGGACATTCTTCCCAAAATCTCCAATGTCTCATCATTGAGAATTTTTCCACCTCTCACCAAACCATCATGCCCATCACTGCTGTACGGGTCCATGGCGACATCAGACATTAGGCAAACTTCCGGGAAGTTTTTCTTGATTTCTCGGAGCGCTTTGAGGTAAAAAGTTTCTGGATTATAGCTTTCAGAAGCTTTGGCATCTTTCAAAGACTCAGGATAGGCAGGGAATACATCAAAGGAATAAATCCCCAGCTTCATACACTCTTCAATTTCTTTGAGCATCAAGTCAGTAGAAAAACGATAGATACCGGGCATGGAAGCCACTTCTATCTGCTTTTTTTGTCCTTCCACCAGAAATAAAGGGAAAATCAAATCCTTAACAGAAACTTGAGTCTCTTCAACCAAATTGCGGACAGACTCAGATTTTCGGTTTCTTCTCGGTCTTCTTTGCATAACATTCTTAAATGTCCCCAAAGGTAGTCCTTCACTTTTAGAAAGCCTGAAAAGGATTCCATAAAAAAAGGCTCCCCATTTCTGGAAACGCCTTCTTGGTCTAAACTTGAGCACAGAGAATCAGAAATTAACCTGAGCCTGCAATCTCAGCAAACCACCTTGTTGTCTGTTGTTCGGATTAGCTGAATTTTCAAATGTTCTGTCTGAAATGGTGTACATAGTTACCAATTCAAAGTTTTTGTTGAATTGCCACTCCACACCCAGCTCCAATTCTTTCACTCTATGTCGTGTCGCATCAATTTCAAATTTCTTTCCCCCTTTGTAGTAGTGGTACCTTGCAAAAGGAATGAATATTTTAGAATGTGCTTTTACCATATAGTTTGCCAAAATATACCCCCCATCAAGTGGCGCATCAATGATAGTATTGGTTTGGGGATCGTATTCAGGACCTCTGCCCCAATTATACTCTGCCTGAATCCCAAAAGGCTGTGGATAAATGACAAAAGTGGGACCGTATCGTAACTCTTGGAATTCAGTTTGGCTAGTACTTAATTGTGGGCTTTTGTTTACCATGTACTTACCAGTATATCCTTGAAACGACCCTTCGATGATTTGTCCTGAAGGGAGCTCAAAAGGATAAGTAACTCGAGCCACCACTTTCAAATTTTTATTTCTATCCAATGCATTGGGACCTTGTCCATTGTAAACACCAAAACCAAAAACGCCATAGTCGCCTGACCCTTTGAGGCCAGATGAGACTAAGTAGCTGAAACGTTTTCGGATCTCTTTGGGCGCATAATAGAAAAAGACCCCTGTCTCACGCTCATTGGGCACAGCAGAATTCATCCCATCATGGCGGTCAAGGGGCAATCTGTTTTGACTGGATTGCATATTCTCAAAGCCAAATGGTACCTTAGACTGCCCAATCCTGACCCTAAACTCATTGTCAGGATCCAATCCCAAATCAAAATAGGCATCTCTAATTTGGACAAGGTTAGACCCTCCAGAAGCAAAATCAGGCTGAATGTATAAAAACACCCGAGGATGAATCTGTCCTGAAAATATCATCCGAATCCGACGAAAAAAGAATCCTCCTCCATCTCCTCCCCAACTACGGTCACATTGGTCACACTTCAGGTCAGGATTTGTTTCTATCAATCCGTTGTATCGCAATTGGGCATAGCCTCTAAGCTGGATTTTTTCATACCAGCCGTTCTGAACCTTAGGTTCAGGTTTTTCAGTAAGCAACGAGTCATCCTGAGCACCCATTGCAAAAGTGCTCAAAACAACCAAGGCAAAAGTTGCCAAGGCCGCCGCGAATCCTATTCGCATACGAGAAGAGTTAAATTAATAATTGTACAGCAATGCAAAGTTGACCCCGTCAAGTTGCTATAAAATGAATCCATGGTTATGAATTTGTTACAAAAACGAAATCATTAAAAATATCCTTGAGACGTATCAAAGCAAAAAATGCTCAAAAATCATTTTTGAGCATTTTACAACATTAAGAGAATGTTAAGCCCTTTGAAGTATGTTAAAAAATCTTGAAGGTATTGTTAAGAGCATTTGGGCTATTCTAGGAGAGAAATGATCTTATTTAAATCAATATCCACATAGTTTTCGATATACAAGTCACATATAGGTAATTGATCAATAGAATGCGAAGAGAGCACGCCTACTACTTTCATTCCGGCATTTTTAGCTGCAGACACTCCCGAATACGAGTCTTCAAAAACGATGCATTGATCCGGAGAAAGAGAAAGGTTTGAGGCACTTTTAAGATATACTTCAGGATCAGGCTTATGCTTACTTACATGCTCACTAGCTAAGGCAGACTCTAAATAAGGAAACAAATCCAACCTACCTCCAATCAATTCCAGATTGGCAAAGGGAGCTGAGGTTGCTACCCCTGTTTTAAATTCATTAGCTTTCAGATTATGGAAAAAGTCCAAAAAGCCTGGAATAGGATCAACATGGTGCTGATAGATTTCTCGGAATAAACTTTCCTTTTCAAATTCCAAATCGAGCAATTCCTGGCCCTCAATTTTTCTATCCAAGAAATGACTGAGAATATAGCCATTGTTTTTTCCATACATATGGAGTTGGAATTCCTCCTCTTTGGGAAAGAGATTTCTCTTTTCGAAGAATATTTTGAAGGCTTGAGAATGAAAAGGATTGGTGTGACAGATCACTCCATCCATATCGAAAATGACTGCTTTAGACATTGGTAGGTTTGAAAAAAGAATTCGCTTTAAGGCAAACCTGGAGGCGAATTCAAAAGTGCGAAATCGGATAAATTAATGGAAGGTTGAAATCACCTTTTCGATGATATCGCAGCACTCATGAAGTTGCTCTTCGGTCATCACCAAAGGAGGGGCAAATCGAATAATGTTTCCATGGGTGGGTTTCGCCAAAAGCCCATTTTCCGCAAGCTTGACACAGATATCCCACGCAGTGGAGCTTTCAGGAGAATCATTGATTACTACTGCATTGAGCAAACCTTTTCCTCTCACCAACTTAGCGATAGGGTATTTATCCACGACCTGCTGCATTCGCTTTCTGAAGATCTTACCTAGGTGACGGGCATTTTGTGCTAGTTTTTCATCACGCACAACCTCAAGTGCGGTGATTGCAACTGCTACCCCCAATGGATTTCCTCCAAAAGTGGAGCCATGCTGACCAGGCTTGATCACTTCCATTATGTGTCTATCTGCTAAAACAGCTGAAACAGGGTAAAATCCTCCCGAAAGAGCCTTTCCCAAAATCAAAATATCAGGCTTAGTGTAAGTCACTTGTCTTTCGCAATGTCCCTCACAAGTACAATTTCCACAAACTGCCAATAGAGACCCAGTTCTTGCGATTCCTGTTTGAATCTCATCTGCAATAAATAGAACATTTTTGGCCGAGCATGCTTCTTTTGCCTTCTTTATATAATCTTCAGCTGGGGTGTAAACTCCCGCCTCTCCTTGAATGGGCTCTACTAAAAAGCCAACTACTCCTTCTATTTCCAATGCGCTTTCTAATGCCAGAATATCATTATAAGGAATCCTGATAAATCCATCTGTAAATGGCCCAAAGCTCTTCCTCGCATTGGCATCATTCGAGAATGAAATAATTGTCGTAGTTCGACCATGAAAATTATTCTCAGCGACAATAATCTTGGCAGAATTTTCAGCCACTCCTTTTTTCTCGTAACCCCACTTTCGAGTAAGCTTCAGAGCTGTTTCTACACCTTCTGCACCCGTATTCATTGGAAGCACCATATCAAAGCCGAAGTACTCGGTGATATATTTTTCAAAAGGTCCAAGCTTATCATTGTAAAAAGCCCGCGAAGTAAGCGTGAGTTTCCCCACTTGCTCAATCATAGCATCTTTGATCCTAGGATGGCAATGTCCTTGATTGACCGCCGAGTAAGCTGAGAGAAAATCAAAATATCTTTTCCCCTCTACATCCCAAAGGAAAACACCTTCTCCTCGAGTTAGCACGACAGGCAGAGGATGATAATTATGAGCTCCATAATGATCTTCCATGGCAATGGCCTGTTGGCTGGAGGTAATTCGTTCCATGTTTTAATTACTTTTGTAAAGCGATTCAGAATCGAATCTTGCTCAAATATAGGAAATGCCTTTTGGCCAAGCCATGAAACCAGAAAAGAAGACTTTGCCCAAGCTCACCTCAGAAGACTACTATATTAATGAGCAGGGATTGATGGTCTTTACTGCAAAATATCATCTTAAACGTGGGTATTGCTGCGGAAGCGGATGCAAACATTGCCCTTATCCCAAGCCATAAATAGCTGGGAATATTTTTAAATTGCTTTGTTGTTAATTCCCAAAAAGTTCCGATATTTGCAGACTCATTACAGAAACGCATACCAATTACGATACATCATCATGGCAAAAGTTTGTGACATTACCGGAAAAAGACCTCGAGTAGGTAACAACGTGTCCCATGCAAACAACAAGACTAAGCGTAGATTTTACCCAAATCTTCACAAGAAGAATTTCTACGTTCCTGAGGAAGACGCATGGATCACTTTGAAAGTGTGCTCTAAGGCATTGAAGACAATCAATAAGAAAGGTATCTCTGCTGTCCTTAAGGAGGCGCAGGATAAAGGCATGATTGTAATCAGATAATCAAAGTCACAGTCCCTAAATCAACACAGAGATGGCTAAGAAAGGAAACAGAGTACAAGTGATTATGGAATGCACTGAGCACAAAAACTCAGGTATGCCAGGTACTTCAAGATACATCACCACCAAAAACAGAAAAAACACTACTGAAAGATTGGAATTGAAGAAATTCAACCCGATCCTTAAGAAAGTGACTGTTCATAAAGAAATTAAATAATTTTAGCTCGGGAGTATCTCCCTTAAACTTAAGAAGCAATGGCTAAGAAAGTTGTAGCAACCCTGAAAAAAGAAGGTGGCGTGTCTTACGCCAAAGTAATTCGTGCAGTAAAGTCTGAAAAGACCGGTGCCTATACCTTCAGAGAAGAAATGGTTCCTTCTACCGCAGTGCAGGATACCTTGAAAAAATAATTTGCCAAGTGCATCGTAATGCATACAAGGTCCCTCTGAATTAATTCAGTAGGGACTTTTTCATTATATTCCGCTTTTAATTTCAATCAATCCCATGGGAATCTTTGGTTTCTTTTCAAAAGAGAAAAAAGAAAGTCTAGACCAAGGCCTGCAAAAGACCAATGAGTCGATTTTCTCCAAACTCAGCAAGGCTGTAGTAGGTAAGTCAAAAGTAGATGAGGATGTTCTTGATGAACTGGAAGAAATCCTAATTACCTCTGATGTTGGGGTGGATACCACAATCAAAGTTATTAGACGAATCGAAGAACGAGTAGCAAAGGATAAATACCTAAATGCTGCTGAGTTAGACTCTATTCTTCGTGAAGAAATCGCTTCTCTTTTAGAAGAAAATAATTCTCAAGATCTTTTGGATTTTGAAATTCCTGCCGATAAAAAGCCATATGTGATCATGGTCGTGGGTGTAAATGGTGTGGGAAAAACCACCACCATTGGCAAGCTCGCCAATCTTTTCAAGAGCGCAGGAAAAAATGTAGTACTGGGTGCTGCAGATACTTTCCGAGCAGCTGCGGTAGATCAATTGATCTTATGGGGAAATCGTGTCGGAGTACCAGTGGTTTCTCATGGAATGAATACGGATCCAGCCTCTGTCGCTTTTGATGCGGTCAAACAAGGAGTGGATACAGGGGCTGATGTAGTCATCGTGGATACCGCAGGCCGACTTCACACCAAAGTCAACTTGATGAATGAGCTGAGCAAGATCAAGCGAGTGATGCAGAAATTCATTCCTGACGCTCCTCATGAAATCATGCTCGTCTTGGATGGTTCCACGGGTCAAAACGCCTTTATTCAAGCCAAGGAGTTTACCAAAGCCACCGAAGTCACCTCTCTCGCTATTACCAAATTGGACGGAACAGCAAAAGGCGGTGTAGTAATCGGAATATCTGACCAGTTTAAAATCCCTGTCAAATACATAGGC
>CALRRX020000132.1:0-7611 GCA_943370675.1 Reyranella massiliensis 521
GGAAGCGACGGCAGGTTCCTTTGCCAGTCATTCCATAGCCAGAATTCACGCTTCCGTAGACTGGAGACCCGGACTCACTTACTCGATCCGAAACGGCAGAAAAAGCCCGAATTATGAGCGCTCTCCAGAAGTCACCTTCATGTACCAAAAAGCACTTCCGGGCATTTTTGGAGATGGCCTAGCTGCAGACTTTGACCAAATCGAAGCCTCAATAAAGCATACTGTCAAATTTGCCGCAAGCGGAAAGCTGGACTTCAACGTTACCGGAGGGGCTTTTCTGAATTCCAATCAGGTTTTCTTCCAAGACTTCAAGCACTTTGGCGGCAATCGAACTCTCTTCTCCAATATGGGGGCAGCATCCAATTTCCGCGTGATGGACTACTATCGCTACAGTACTTCTGGCAACTACGTCTCCGCTATTGCCCATTACCAGTTTAGGAAATTCCTCTTTACTCAATTGCCGATGCTTAGTTTTTCAGGCGTGCGGGAAAACATCTTTGTGAACTACCTAAAAACCGAAAACTCTCCGCATTACACCGAGATCGGCTATTCGCTGGATAATTTATTCCGGTTTTTCAGGGTGGAGCTGGCCGCAGGATTTGAAAACGGCAATTTCCTAAGAACCAGACCACTCTTTGGAATCGCGACTATTTTCAATGTGAATTTTGATTGATAGTTGAAAAGGATTTTTTAATAATATGTGTAATCAAGAGTTTGCATATTATAATTAAAAAAATAGGCTTTGGAGTTTAGAATAGGGCAATTCCCCCTTTGTCTCAAGTGAGCAAGGGGGATTTCACATTTTCTTTCGGTTTATGTGCAACATTCCTGATAATCATGTTCCATGATTTAACAAAACAAATATTGCTTGTCCAAATTCTCCCAAATAGGAAGAAAAACTTGACTATAAAAGGTTTTCTTGGGTAAGCTATTCGTTGTTTTATAATAGATGTTTCAAAAAGGACTCCTGAAAATCAGTAATCCCGGTTCGTCGTCAAAAGACACAGCAAGGTAAAAAGTCGAATCCCTGAGGAACATTTTCTTGGGTTTGATTTTGACTCCTTCCAATTGGGTCTCCTGTGTCAAGGTTAAGTTCAGATCATATTCAAACAAATAGGTGTCATAAGAAACACCATCCGATGCCAGTCGATAGCCGATCCTATAAAGCTTTTGATTCTGTTCATCCACTACAGGTCGGAGAAAGTTCATCTGCTTTTCTAATTCCTTTTTAAACTCCTTTTCTTCCGCATCATTTTTGGCTATGAATATTTCCCCTACCGGCTCCAGATCTTCGAAAAATTTTGAGCTGTTTGGCTTGGTGCTTACCGTGTCTCCATTATTCAGGTAGGCAGTCATATTTGGCAGACTTTTGTTAAGGACAAGAATTCCACCGGGAAAATAATTGATTACAAAAGAAGGAGATGAATAGAAAGTGAAGGATTTGACCATCGAGGTAATAGATGAATTCTTGATCAAATCAATAAATGGTATCTCTCTCAAAAGAAAGGAGTCGCTTTTCGGATTATAGCTAAGCACCTGCGATTCGATCTTACCCATTTCCACTGTCGAGAAGTGAAATTGTCCATCTTTATAGAGGAATCCGACATTGGGAAATTTTTTGACCAATTCAGGATTCAAGTAAAAAAGATGATCTACCCGTATTTTATCCAGTAATTCTCCTTCTAAATTGAAAAAATAGAAAACATTGTCTCCTTCAGCGATAAAGTTTTGATCATCCAATCGCTGAAAGTCAATCAACCAGTCTCCAATGCCATCCGGACCTTCGGAAGGCATTTCCAATTTTGATTGAAGCTTTTTACTTTTTAAATCCAGCGTGTATAGTAATCTTTTCTCAAGGTTGAAAATAAAATAGGAAGACGCATCGTCAGACATGTCTGATGAAAGTAAAAATTCGCCTCCTTCTCCCAAATCGATGACCTCATTTTCAGAGCTAAAAATCAGGGTGTCTAACTTAAAATCATTTAATTCTAAGTTACTTGATGTTTTTTTGTAATAACATGAAGTGAAAATCATATTACTCAATAAAAAAAATAGTGAGAGCAAAGAATCAAGTCTTAATTTATAATTCATGATGTTTTTTTTTTAAAACAGTAAAGCTTTCAAGTTCATGAAAGCCTTACTGTTTGGATTTTTTTACTGTTCAGCCAAGGGACGACATTCTGCAACGCCTGAAGAACAATGTTGGGTTCCAGCAGCTACGGCATTAGCTTCATCAGAATAGGATCCAGTCCATGACCCCACAGATCCAACACAAACACAACGAAACCTTCCTGCACCAATAATTGACTTCATCTGACTTCTTTCAAAAATCTCATGGGTGCTGAGTCGGAAAATTCCCGAACTCAACATACTTAATAGCCCTAACTTACTTAAACATGTATTGATCAAACTTTTTAACCATTATTTATGAATGTAATTTACATATCCACAACCCCTACAACTATATCAATTTTCGAAATATTGAATAATAATACTAAATACAAAAAAATAATCATCAAGCCTTAACTTTCAACTTATAAATTTTAAATATATTTTTATTCACATCTAAATTATGACTTTCCGGAATCCAAAGCTCTCCATTTCTTAGAATAATATTGTCAATATCTAATCCTACTGGAACAAAATCAGCTAAAGGATTACCCATATAATCTATAATCGACATTCTATTAGGGTAATGTATTTTCATTTCTCTAATAAATTTAATCATTTCTTCCGTCGACATATTACTAAGTTTTTTCTCAAATTTAGTAATATCAAAACCAGGAAAATATGTGATTAGGAAATACTCATCAAACTTATAAAAAGAGGAAATTTTGCCTGAGGAAAACGCGTGACCTATCCTGCTAAGTATTGAAGAATAATTATCGTACCCTTCAAAATGTTGATATGTGGATAGATGAATTGGAATACTTTTTAATAAAACATCAGGACTGTTTATTTTAAAAGTATATATAACAGACTCTATTCCAAATATTATGTGAATTTCATCTTTATCAACCATAAATAAGGGGACCCAATCTGCTTTAAAAAAAAATTTTTTATCTCTAAAAATACTTATGCTAGGGAATTGAAAAAGAAATTCTGATTGTCCAGTTAGTAGATCTATGTTTTCCAAAACATTCACTTTATCAAACTTATGCAAGTCTTTATTACTTATTAGTAGAATATCTTTACTCAATAGTAACAATTTATTTTCCGATTCACTGTAAAATGTTGATTTTGAAATTTGCTGATTCAGGTTTTTTGGAAATGGGTATACTCTTATTATTTGTCCACTCAAACTATAACTTATCAATTCATTTGAACCCATCGCTGAAATTGATTGATTGTTTTGAAATGAAAGTGGAACCAAAAGATCCTCAAAGTTATCCATGGAGCTATTTTTCAAAGAAAATGATTCGATGACTTTGCCATCAAAATCTATTAGACTAACCTCTGTTTTTGATTCGATCTTACTCAAGAAAAGAATTACTCTAGAATCGAAATCTATATCTTGAAAAATCAAGTCAGGCGAAACCTCAACTTGAATACTATCAATTTTTTCTAATCCTCCAAACTCATTCAATTTCTGATCCTTTTTTGAACATGAGAATACAATTAAAATTACAGGTAATAAGAAAGGCTTTTTCATTTATCGTTTGCTTCTTTGAATATGTTTAAATGTACAAAAATTGGAATTATTTTTTGGAGGAAACCTAATTAATATTTAAATTCAAATCACAATAATTATTTACCTATATAAATATTTCTATGTTTGGCCATAATCGATTTTATTCGAAAATACTGATCTTTATATTTTTTTTTACTGAATTCTCTTGCCAAGAAAAAGATTCAATTCAGGAAGATCAATTCATGAATTCTTTTCGGCTTAAAAAAGAAAATGAATTCCTCATTCATAATTTAACCACTGTAATACTTTTGGATTACTTTGCTGATGATAAAATTTATTTAGGATATTCCAACACCAAGGAAGGAAAAAAAATACTTCTTGTAGACGAAAGTGGTAAAATAATTTTAAATAAAAATATGCAAGGAGAGGGTCCAGATCAGCACTCTTCGAGTTTTTCATGTCTTGGTTTTTCAGAAAAAGGGGATATTTGGGTTATGACAAGTGTTGAAGTCTTACTTTATGATCGTAATTTGATACTACTTGATCGATTCAAATATGAACCCACTGATATTTTAAATTTATATTCATTGGCTAAGAAATTTTTCTATTTCAAAAAAGATCCATCCCAAAAAGACATAACATTTGCGACCATTCCATCAGGCACAAGCAGATTCAACCCTCAAAGTGGAAATTATTTTGATAAATTAATGTTGTTTGAATTATATGATCAAAAGAGCTCATCTGTAAGTCAACTATCTCCTCTTTCTGAACGTCTGATAACAAAAGAATTCCTGCAATTTGTTGGCGGGTTCTATTCTCCAGTCTACAGTATTAAATTTAATTCATCCAAATTAATTCTTACAAGCTCTTTCGATAATGAAATAAACATCTATGACTTAACTGATGGAACATCTGCAGTAAAGATCCCAATTTATTACGAAGATCCCAATGCTGTTTACCCTTCCCAAAAATTAAATCCCGAGGATTTACTTAAAACACCTGAGAATTGGCTTTTATCACCAAAAAACCAGAGTATTCATCAATTGGATGATGATTTAATTTTATTGGAGTATATAATGGGAGTATCAATTAATCCCCACAAGGTAAATCAATCAGAAATTTTTGAAGATCCAACTCAAAATCGATTAATTTTATTCAATTCAAAAAAACAACTTAGTAGCGATATTATTATTCCTGAAAAGGGAATAATAATGACAAGCATTCCGGGAAATCGTCTTCTCATCAAATCAGTTAATGAAGAAAAAGAAGACGACTTTACCCGGTATTTTGTTTATAGCATTGAAGAGGATTCCTCACTTATCAATTGAACTGGATACTTTCCAATTTTAATTATTCTTTGTTTTATTTAATTACAAGAACAGAATAAAGGAGTGGAACCAATTCCCTGAAGGCAGCCCACACTGCAATTTGGCACCCTATGTTGAGTTGATCCACCGTTTGAAAGTGAACAGGTAATAAAGCAAGAGCCTGTTCCATAACCCCCAGTAATCTTCTTCATTTGACTTCTTTCCAAAATCTCATGGGTGCTGAGTCTGAGCATTTCTAAGCTTAACTTTTTCATGATACTTATTTTTTATGTTTGAGAATCTTGATCGGCACTTCCGATCATTAGATCCTAAATTATTTGGTTAATAAGCCAATACCTATACCATATTTACTAAGTTTCAGTAAATAGTTACTGAATTAGGTATTCCTTATATCCCTTAGGTTGATCACTCCACTGTAGGCTCAGGTACTCTTTATAAAATTTTCAAAGCTTAACTTGGCACTGATTGTCTTAAATCCGATTGCCTAAGCTGCATCACTAAGCTTTAATAATCTACTCCCTCCCCAAGTCGTCTCCGATGTTTTCCCGATTTCCCTGAGGAAGATCAGCTTGCCCTAATGCTTTGCGATTATTCGCAGACGAGTGAGACCACAGTCTTTGGAGGCTGGTTATTTGGTATTGGGGAAAGTTTTTATAAACAGTTGATATGGCTATAAATTGGGATGGGCAAAACTGAAAACACATATTCTCTGAGCTAAAAGCTTTTATTAGTTTCAATCATTTCAAATATCACTTCTCCATCCAAACTTCTGCCCTCTACTTTGATGCGAAAGCGATCGATGCCATACGGAACCTTGACTTTTACCTCAAATACTCCATCGGTGGTTTCTGCCAGCGGATCCCAATAAATAGTTGGTTTTTTAGTTAGATATCGATCTGAAGATGGCGCTTTCGGAAACTCAGGGAAAGCTGTAAAACCGGGAACAGTAAAAAACTGAAAGCCTTCGGAATTGAATTTTGTTTGGATTTCAGGGTTTATTCTAAAACCCTTTTTGGTCTCAATCATAATTACCCCTGCATATCCAGCCATTCCAAAAACAGCTTTACTGATATTGTCTGAATAAACTTTGATGGATAAGAGTTGAGACGGCTCTATTGAATTAACTAGAAAATCCAATAATTCTCCTTTTTCCATATAAGGCCTCGGTGATCCGTCCAAAATTAAAAGGGGAGCACCTACTTTTTCGCCAAAATTATAGTTTCCAAATTTTGCTGTGTTTGTATTAAATCGAAGTAATCCTAAAATTTCTGTCATTGTTAGTTTTTCCAATTCCTTGGGACCAACTTCTTGGGTCGGTGCTCCATATCCGTAATTTCGCTCGGCCATGGTTTCTCTCTCACGAGTTTCCTCTTTTACAAACTCTTCCAAAAGAATGTAATCACCTGAGGTATCCAAAAAATAATCTTTGGATGAAATAGGTACTTTCCTATAGGTTAGTTTAGGCAGATCGACTCCAAGTTCTGGCTTACCTAATGATTCTAGTTCTATTGATCCAAATGGCCTCAGCTTTTCATTCACTGCAGCCACTGCTATCTGAGCAGTGTCCTGATAACTTAACCCAGTCGCCCAAAAGTACCCCAACGAATCTGTCATCACCTGACCATAATCTTCCAGATCTCCCTGAACTATCGTGATGGGCTGGATTAGTCCCTGCCGCTTATTATCGGGTATAAATTTCCCTTTTAGGGAAATTCCGTACTCCACTGAATAGCTTAGCCCGTTCTTAAAAGTTCCTGGCAAATCTTCATCTAGCCATTCCATGGCTTGCTCCAAGCTACTCTCTTCAGTCAATTCCGTCACCTGATCCGCATCTGAGATCGAGAGCACAAATTCTGCGGCAATAGGATTATCAAATTCATCCATAAAAGTCAACTGTAAATCCATCATACGATAGTTCAGCGAATCACTGAGCTCAGCATCTGATTTAACCTTTATGTTCCTTGGAAAGTATTCTTTTGCTGCTTCTGTCACTTCAGGTATAAAGCCAGCCTCCATTACAATAAATGGAGCTATAAATTGATCACTTTCGGGAAAATTACGATTCCAATGAGTGTAAGCTCTCAGTCCATAGTCTCCCGGACTTAAATCCTGAGCCAACACCAGCGCACCTGTGATTTTACCCTGCAAAATGGGAAAGGTAGCCGACTGCATGATCTCATTATTTGCTTTTAGGATATCCACATAGAGTACCCGACTCAGGGAATCCGCCAAAAATGGATCTTTGTAAAGTACTTCCCCTCCAATCCATGCCGTCTCGCCAGGATAAAAATAGGGCTTACTTGTGGTCAACCAGACTTTTTCCCGGAGTTTATTGATTTTAAATTCAGTCTTTGAAATTGAAACTTGTGATTTTTCATTGCTCAATTCCAAGTTAGATTTGACTTCAAAATCAAGTGGAAGTGCTCGTGCCACCCGCTCTCGGGCTAAATACCCTGATAGTATCAACTTAGTAGGGTCAATGAGTACTCCATTATGGTCAATATCGTAATAACCATCGGGAGCTTCTATCCAGCTAATTGGGTTGAAGATTTCTGTATAGTAATCATTTCCCCATTTTTTTCCCAAGTGATGAATTTCAATTTTGTCTGGAAGGAAAATTCGAAAAGTCTTGTCTCCTAAAGGTCTTTTCAG
>CALRRX020000133.1:0-7581 GCA_943370675.1 Reyranella massiliensis 521
TAATTACATCAATCAGAATACGGACAACCGTCCAATTTCCGTGGATCGAATGATCAACAACTTCACCGGGATGATGACTCGATTCGATAATGGTGCATGGTACCTCAACCGCTATCAGACCAGCAGAGGATACCGATTTGTAACTGGAAATGGACAAAGCTTAACTCCTGAAGAGAATATCATCAGAAACGGATTTTTAGGCGATATCGCCGATTACGTATGGAGAGTGAACAAACACCGTTCCTCAGAACTCTCAAATCGTGTAATCACGAGCTTAACAAACCATTATCAGATCACTTCTGACTTGAGTTTCAGAGCGAGGTTCTCCACAGATTTCACCAACCGGTATTCAGAAGACAGAATCGCAACTGAGCGTCCTCTGGCCTTTGGACCATCCGGTGGATTCGGAATGATGAACGAAAACTTCAACATTCTGTATGGTGATTTCATGCTTACTTATCGCAAAAAGTTGACAGAAGACGTGACATTGAGCGCGATGGCTGGCTACACTGCCACCCAAGAGACTTTCAATATGGTATCACGTAGTACAAATGGAGGATTAAGCACCGAAAATTTGTTTGATATGGTTGCTTCTAGCAATATTCCTAACAACAACTCAAGAAGAAGCTCCCGAGTCATTGATGCGATGTTGGGTACAGTAAACTTGGATTATAAAGGATTTTGGTTTCTCGAAGGTACAATCAGACAAGACCGTACTTCTACCATGAATCCAAACAATAACACCTTTGTCTATCCTTCCGTAAACTCGAGCTTTGTCCTCTCGGAAGCTGTTGAATTACCTTCTTTCATTAGCTTCTCTAAGTTGAGAGGTTCTTGGGGTATCGTGGGTAACTATCCGGATGTCTATGGTGCAAACATCGCCTATTCTCAAAATACATTGGGAACACAGCAGCCGGGCGGTTCAAACGTGTTGTATACCGTAATCCCATCCAGCTTTGGCAATGACGGAATCAGACCAGAGCAAAAGCATGAATTTGAGTTTGGTATGGATACCCGTCTGTTTTCCAATAAACTGGGATTAGACATCTCTTATTACAATGCGCAAATCCGTGATCAGATCCTTCCACTGACTTTGCCTTCATCCTCAGGTGCTAATTCTGTATTGACCAACATCGGTACTTTGAGAAATAGGGGTATAGAAGTATCTCTAAACGCTACCCTGGCGCAAAGAGGATCATTTTCTTGGGATGCAACACTTAACGTAGCCCGAAACATCAATACGGTTGAAAAACTCACCGATGGAGCAACTGAGCTTCTTCATGCAGACTATGATGGAAATGCTGCCCAACTCAGGTCTGTAGTTGGACGACCTATGGGAGACTTCTATGCAAGACCGATCGCTACCAATGCCAACGGAGACAAAATCGTTCAGCCAAATGGTCTACACAAAATCGACGATCAAAACTGGATCAAAGTGGGCAATGCCATGCCAAAAGCAGTAGGTGGTATCATCAACACCATCAACTACAAAAACTTCTCACTATCCATGCTAGCCGACTTCCAAATCGGTGGTCACGTAATGCCAACCGGTATCAACTGGATGAAAAGCCGTGGTTTGACTGAAGAAAGTTTAAAGTTCAGAAACAAGGAATCTGGTGGTCTTTCTTACTATATGGCTAATGGAAAAGGTGTTCAAACAGACCAAGCTACCGGGCCAAACGGAGAGAAAGTGTACCACGATGGGATGCTAATGGATGGTGTAACTGCTGATGGTCAGCCAAATACCAACGTAATTTCTCAGGCATTGTATTTCCAAAGAACATTTAACTGGGGAGGTCCTCAATACAGCTCCTCGAGGTATGAGTTGTATATCCAAGAAAACACCTTCTTCAAAATGAGAGAAATGAATTTGGGTTACACCATACCAAATCATATCGCTTCCAAGCTTGGAGCCTCCAATGTGAACATCTCACTATTTGGTAGAAACCTCTTCTTCTTCTATCGCAATATCAAGGATTTGGATCCAGAGGTATTGACCGGTGGATCCAGATGGACTCAGACCTTGACCAGTGCGGGTACTAACCCTGCGACCAGAACCTTTGGGGTAATGATAAGAGCTAAATTCTAACTGAGTGGTAACCCTAATTCAAGACTAAAATGAAAATAAAATACATCATTCTAAACGTCCTGCTACTAGCAAGCATCTCAGCCTGTAGCCTTGAAGACTTTGAAGAAAACTATCGCGATCCATCCAAACTGTCTACAACCACAGTAGGCAAGCAGTTTTCCGGTATGATCTTCACCAATAGAGAATACGTTCTTCCCAGCTATTGGAACTACTTTGTAGTACACCGCATCACCAGCAACCGCTTCAATCAAACGGTGGGTTGGGTGAATGTCGAAAATCAATACGTACCAGGCGGTGCTGCTATCGGTGACCGTTGGAATAACTACTATTCCTTCTTGGCCCAGTACCGAGAAATCGAAAAAGTGTACAACAATCTGTCAGACGTAGAAAAGCTGGACAACCGAATCTACATGATTGCGGCTGCGACTTATTTCTATGATCACACACAGCAGGTAGTTGATTTGCATGGAGATATTCCTTGGAGCAAGGCAGGAATGCTCAGCACCAACGGGGGTGATTACACCAAATCCTATGCGAGCTACGACAAAGCCACAGACATCTACACCAAGATGCTTGATGACTTGAAGGCTTTTGCAGATGAGCTAAACTCGATTACCGTTAAAAATGCCGTCCTGGTAGAGTTCAGAACTCAGGATCTGATCAACCGTGGTGACCTTCAGCTTTGGAAAGTCTATGTCAATTCCCTTAGACTAAGAATGCTTACCAGAGTAAGTAGCAGCAGTGCATTTCAGGCTAGAGCGGATCAGGAAATAGGAGCCATCCTTTCTAATCCAAGCTCCTATCCAATTGCCAGCAGCAATGCGACAAACATCACTTGGAAAATTCACTCACTTGGAACCTTGATCTCTCAGACTAGTTTCCAAAGCGGCTTGGAGGATTGGAATGGAAACATTGCAGGTAAGGTGATTGTAGATCACATGAAAAACAACCAAGATCCAAGACTTCCATTCGTATTTGAGCCGGGCCTTGAGGCAAAAGGTGAATACAAGGGATTGGATCCGCTTTTGGATGCATCAGTTCAAACCCAATTGGTAGGTTCCAATACCTTGACCATCTACAACAGATCGACCATCAGCCGAAATCAGTTTTTCCCTGGAGTGATTTTCACAGCAGCTGAGGTTCATTTGTTGGCTGCAGAATACTACTTGAAGAAAAACCAATTGTCCACTGCCAAAACTCACTATGAGGAAGCAATTAAGCAATCAATTGGATTCTATCAGTTCCTAAGAAGCATCAGTAACAACGGTATCGTGGCCGCTCCTGCAAACCCAACCGCACAGGACATTTCCAACTACTTGGCTAAAGGTGCCATCTCTTGGGATGCGGCAGCTACACCTACTGAAAAAATGAGATTGATTGCCAATCAGAAATGGTTGCACTTCAACGTCATCCAGCCAAACGAAAACTGGGCTGAGTTGAGAAGAATTGGAATGGTACAGTTGACTTTCTGGTCAGATGATTCTAATCAGCAGAGACTCCCACCACAGCGTTGGGTCTATCCTGGCTCAGAGCAGACTTATAACAAAGAAAACTACTCTGTGGTACAAGGAACTGACAACTTGACTACAAGATTATTCTGGGATCCTAGCTAAGCAATAGATAGCATACTATAAATAGAAATGGGTTTAATTGGAAAAGTCTGTCTGGATTCCGGACAGACTTTTTCCTTTTCTAGAATTAGAGAATCGAGCCTAACTTTCTCCATTTATAGGCCCTCTGCCCTAAGAGATTAAATGGCCATTATTTGCTTGACTGAAAGTATTTTACAAATTTGTATAAAACTTTTAGTCAAGGATTTTTATGAATTTCAAAGAAGACTTTTTACAACTGGTCTGGAAGTATCAATACTTCGACCGCAAAAATCTACAGACCGTAGATGGGCAGCAATTGCAGATTCTCAATGTTGGTTTTCACAACCAAGGCGAGGGACCTGACTTTCGGGATGCTTCGTTAGTTCTGGACGGGGTCACTTTTCACGGTCATGTCGAGGTACATCGATTGGCCTCCGAATGGAAACAGCATTCCCACGGAGGAGATCCTGCCTACAACTCAGTCATTCTCCATGTAGTCTGGGAAAATGACAAAGAAGCCT
Organism: Reyranella massiliensis 521; assembly: GCA_943370675.1. Lineage (GTDB taxonomy): Bacteria > Bacteroidota > Bacteroidia > Cytophagales > Cyclobacteriaceae > Algoriphagus. Next base: position 4,203 of record CALRRX020000133.1, read on the forward strand.
TCCGAAATGACGAAACTCCCATGCCTACATTGGAATTAAAGGGTAAAATCTTTCTGGAAATCTGGAGAAACTATGAAAATCTCCTTGATTTCAAATCGGATCTACCCTGCGCCCACGCGATCAATTCCGTTCCTGACATCATCCGATTTTCAGCTTTGGAAAAAGCCCTGGTAGAGCGACTGCTAGATAAATCAAAACTCATTCTTTCAATTCTAGATCAAACCAAAGGCGATTGGGAAGAAACCGCCTACCGATGGCTTTTCACCTGTTTCGGATTCAAAGTCAACTCCATCCCTATGAGTGAACTTGCTGCATTGGTCCCATATAAAACCCTACAAAAACACAGGACTCAAGTGTCAGCCCTCGAAGCGATGCTGCTGGGCCAAGCGGGACTTTTACCCGAAAAATCGGAAGAACCTTACGCCCAACACCTGATTCGTGAGTATGATTTTTATCAGAAAAAATTCAACTGGTCTCAAAAACTCACTCGACAGCAGTGGTCATTTATGGGAGCACGCCCAACCAATTTTCCTACGCTTAGAATCGCTCAGTTAGCGGCGATTTTATCCCAAGCACCCAACCTCCTTCAGGCCGTGATGGAAGATAGCCGAGAGTTTTCGTCATTCAAAAAACTACTCCACGTCAAGCCTTCCGATTATTGGCAGCACCATTACAATTTTGGCAAACCAGCTGATAAAACCGCTTCTAGGGGCATTTCAGGTCAAACGTTGGAGCTTTTGATCATCAATTTCGTAATTCCGCTTTGGTTTGCCTACGGCAGATATTTCGAGCAGCCCGAATGGCAGGAGCGCTGCTTTGACCTGATGCAGACCATCCCGGCAGAGAATAATTTCATCATCAGAAAGTATGGGGAAAAAGCTTGGAAGGCCGAAAATGCCTTCGATTCACAAGGCATGATTGGACTGTTTAGAAACTATTGCCAGCCTCAAAAATGCCTGAATTGCAAGATCGGCCAAAGCCTACTCAAGGGTCAGTCCAAATGAGGAATTGCGCGAGCAGGGCTTTTACCGTACTTTTGCAATCCAAAACCCCACAGATTCATGGATAAACCAGTGATCATTCTGGGTGCAAAAGGCATCGCCCATCCTGCACTTGAGATTTTCAATAGCAATCAGGTCATTGTGTATGGATTTCTTGATGAAGATGCTACCCTATATGGTAGCGAAATCAATAATGTGCCTGTCTTAGGCCACACGGAAGATGAAGGCTTTCTCAAGCTCATCGGAAAAAAAACCGAGGCTTTTGTGGCGGTGGATGACACCAAGTATAGAAAGTTTTTGGTGGAAATGCTGCTTGAAAACCGAAAAGTCCAGCCAGTCAATGCTATCCATGAGCGAGCATACGTTTCTACCGATGCGGCCTTAGGTCACGGTAATTTCATCAATGCCAATGTGGCAATCGGAGCAGCGGCAAAAGTGGGAAGTCATTGCATTTTCCATTCAGGCGCCATCATCGATCATAAGGCTATCATCGGGGATTTTGTCCAAATCGGTGCAGGCTCGACAATCAATGCCGAAGTGATAATTGAAGAAGGTGCCTTTATTGGCTCAGGAGTGACCATTGTAGCAGGAGTCACCATTGGAAAAGGTGCTCGAGTAGGTGCTGGATCAGTCGTGATTGCCTCAGTTGGAAAAAATGAAACCGTCTTTGGGAATCCAGCAGCGAAGTTAAAATAGGAAGTACGATTTACAAAGTACGACGCTCAACACAAATTTGAGGTTTAATCCCAGATAAATCAGAATTTAAGAATACCGGAAAACAAGAAGTATAATTAATATCGAATGCCGAATGACGAAGTCAATCATCGGACATCGGTCATCCAGCTTCAAACATTTACCAACCCAAACACCCTGCCGAAACAGGGCGCTAGTTATGGAAAACACACAAAACAAACCCTACAGCGTACTGCTGTACTACTGCTACGCGCAGATCACAAATCCCGAAGAATACCGGGAAGAACACCACCTCTTCTGTGTAGAAAACAACATCCGGGGTCGAATCATCATCTCTGACGAAGGCTTAAATGGCACCGTATCCGGTCTCATCGAAGACTGCGAAAAGTACATGGCGTACATTCAGGCTGATCCTCGATTCTCCAAAACGGAGTTTAAGATTGACTACCACGACACACACACCTTTGCTAAAATTCACGTGCGCTACAAGTCGGAGATCGTGCATTCATCGCTCCGCCACTTGGACCCAAATGTGAAAACAGGAAAGCACCTCGAGCCTGAAGAGTTCAAAAAAATGAAGGATCAAGAAGATGTGGTGATTTTGGACGTTCGCTCTAACTACGAGCATGAACTAGGCCGATTCAAAAACGCGATCACGCTGGATATCGACAACTTCCGGGATTTCCCAGAGAAAGTTAAGGAACTCGAGCACCTCAAAAACAAGAAGGTCCTCACTTATTGCACCGGAGGCATCAAGTGCGAAAAAGCTTCTGCATTCCTTTTGGAACAAGGTTTTGAAGACGTGTACCAACTGCACGGTGGAATCATCAAATATGGCATGGAGGCAGGAGGAGAAGACTTCGAGGGCAAATGCTACGTATTTGACAACCGAATCGCGGTAGAAGTGAACTCTGTGAATCCTACCATTGTCTCCAAATGCCACGTATGCGGAACTGCAAGTGATCGAATGGTCAACTGCGCCAATCCAAGCTGTAATGAGCACTTGGCAATCTGCGAAGCCTGCGGATGGGAGCTAGATGGGGCATGTTCTCCTGAGTGTAAGGAGCATCCAGAAAAACGCCCCTACGACGGTACCGGCTATTATCAAAAAAATACCAATGGATACAATCCTTACAAGGGACTCCACCGTAAGCCAACCAAAGAACTAATCCAAAAACTCCATGGAGAACCAACCGATTCCTGCGTCTGAACTGATCATCAATTCTGACGGGAGTATTTACCATTTGCATTTGAAGCCAGAACACCTGGCTTCAACTGTTTTCACCGTAGGCGATCCGGATCGCGTGGCGCTGGTTTCCAAGTATTTTGATCAGATCGATTTTAAAACCCAAAAGCGCGAGTTTGTCACCCATACTGGTTGGAAAAACGGCAAACGGGTGACTGTCATGAGTACCGGAATGGGCACGGACAACATCGAGATCCTAATGACCGAACTCGATGCTCTAGTCAATGTGGATCTGGAAACCCGTCTAATCAAACGTGAAAAAACCAGTCTTCAAATCATCCGAATAGGCACTTCGGGCAGCATGCAGGCAGACCTACCTGTGGGCACCCTGCTCGCTTCTGAAATTGGAATAGGGATGGATACACTGATGACCTACTATCCTGAATTGGACGAAAGCCAAGACATCGGGAAAGCCATTCAGTCAGAATTAGGGTTGCCT
>CALRRX020000134.1:0-7542 GCA_943370675.1 Reyranella massiliensis 521
CCAATGAAGAAGGTCTTCTTCCTCAAACAGATGTAAATCGCCTTGATGAATGGGGTAAGGAAATTAAACGCCGATTTTCCAACCCATTGGTTTCAGGTTCTGGAATTGGGGATCAACTCACACTTGATCTGGTAGAACCAAAAACCATCAATCAGATTGTGATCCAAGAACAAATCGAACAAGGAGAACGAGTAAGAAAATTCATATTAGAAGGCAAAACTCAAGACGGCTGGAAAACCATCTTTGAGGGATCAGTAATCGGGCATAAATTCATTCACGTGTTTGAACCTTTGAAAGTTGATCGGGTAAGACTCCGTTTGTTAGAATCAAAAGGGGAGCCTTTAATTGAAAAAATGGAAGTTTTTCAAGTTACCGATTAAAGAAATTTGAATAAATCTGAACACAAAACTTCTTTTAGAAAAAGGTAAAGCATTTATTCCCATTTAGATAGATCATGAAAGACTCAGGTTTAAAATTTCTTCTTCCGCTTGTAATCTGTGGACTCGTTTTATCACTTTCTTCCTTTCTCACCACTGACCGTGAAACCATTAAAGTGGCCTGTATCGAAGATAGTATCACTTTCGGCGCTAGACTTGAAGACCCAACCCAAGATTCATATCCGGCTGAATTGCAGCGCTTGTTGGGAAATACATACGCTGTAGAAAATTTTGGTGTGAGTAGTCTCACACTTTTGAAAAAAGGAATGCCTACGGTATGGGATGAATTACCAAAAGTAAAGGCTTCAAATCCAGATATCCTTGTGATCAGCTTAGGAACGAATGATACGTGTGGCTTCGGATCTTGTGGAGATCGAAAATGCTGGGAATACAAAGATGAGTTTGAGCAGGATTTACGGGATTTGATCAAAGAGGTAAATAGTTGGCCTTCCACTCCAAAGATTTATTTATGTACACCTTCGCCTATGGTTTTAGAAACGCCAGGGCTGACCGAAGAAAGAATCTCAGGTCTTACAGAACGCAGACCAAGGCTTGATCAAATCATCGAATGGATCACTTCGATTTCTCAGGAAATGGAAATTCCTCTGATCGATTTAAATCAGGCTATGGATCATCAGCCCGACTTATTTACTGAATCAGATGGTGTTCACCCTAATAAAAAAGGGTATAGCCTTATCGCTTCGTTAATTGCCGAGAAAATTTTGGGTACAAGCGATCGGACTGATTCTAATTAAGTTGAAAAGATATGCGAGATCTCATAAAAAGTATTTGCATTGCTATCGGGTTGATCTTTTTTATGTGTCAAAGTCTTTTTGGACAGCAATCCTCACCCATACCCACCGCTGCACAGCTCCAATGGCAGAAAGCAGAATTGGCTGCCTTGATTTGTTGGGATCTTCATGTATTTGATGGGAAATTTTACCATCAACCATCTGTAAGAATTACACCTACAGCAGATTATAATTCATTTGACCCGCAAAAGTATGACATGGATCAGTGGATTCGAACCTTAAAAGAAGCAGGATTTAAGATTGCCATCTTTACGGTGAGCCATGAAAGCGGTTTCTTTTTTCATCAAAGCAAGTCCACACCCTATTCGATGAAAGCCTTGAATTGGAGAAATGGTCAAGGTGATATTCTGCGTGACTTCAAAGCTGCCTGTGAAAAATATGGAATGCTACCAGGAGTCTATATTGGAACACGGTGGAATGCCTTTTATGGTGTTTATGACTTCAAAGTTCAAGGCGAAAATGAATTCAGTAGGAATAGGCAGGCATATTACAATACGATGATCGAAAATGTCGTCGAAGAAATTTTCAGCCAATACGGAGATTGGGCTATGGTCTGGTTTGACGGTGGTGCTCATGGTCCCGAGCAGGGAGGTCCTGATGTACTCTCTATTTTCGAAAAATATCAACCGAACAGCTTGTTCTACCATAATCTTCAGCGGGCTGATATGCGCTGGGGTGGATCTGAGACAGGAACCGTATCTTATCCGAGTTGGGGGACCTTCCCCTATCCTGCGATCGGTGCAGGTGAAACAGCCAAAGCTGAGACCTATGCGAATGATTTTCAACTTCTAAAGACCGGAGATCCGAACGGAAAATATTATATACCTGCCATGAGTGACGCTCCCTTGCGAGGCAAAGGAGGCCACGACTGGTTCTGGGAGCCTGATCGTTCGCATACGATCTACCCTCTCAGTGATTTGCTGGCGATGTATGAGAAGTCAGTAGGAAGAAATACCACTTTGATTTTGGGAGTTGCTCCAAATGCAGATGGCCTTATCCCGGATAGCGATGCAATACGACTGATAGAATTTGGAGAAACTATCAAACAAAAATATTCAAAGCCTTTGGCCCAAACTTCCAGAAAAGGAGACACTATCCACCTTTCCCTTTCACAATCACAATCCGTGAACCTTATTTTGATTCAAGAGGATATTACAAAAGGAGAGCGAGTTCGGAAATTTACCCTGGAGGCTCAAATCCAAGGAAACTGGACCACCATTTATCAGGGAAGTTCTATCGGACAGAAACATATTATCCCTGTAGAAACCATCCATACAGATAAAATTCGATTGAAAATCAACTCCGCCGTGGCCGAACCCAATATAGAATCCCTGGCAGTTTATTTTGACACCCAATCCCCTAATGAGTAATCCCATGATTCGAATTTTAGTCTCACTTTGCTTTTTTTACCTAAATACGAACATCAGTGCTGTATTTGCCCAGACCGAGGAGCCAGTTAATGTATTGTTTATTTTAGTGGATGATTTGGGGTATCATGACCTGAGTTTTACCGGTAGCGAATTTTACGAAACTCCGTCTATTGACCGTTTGATTTCAGAAGGAATGTTCTTCAGTCAAGCGTATGCAGCCAGTCCGATTTGCTCTCCTTCTCGGGCGGCAATTATGACAGGAAAAACTCCTGCCCGGATTAATCTTACGGATTACATTCCGGGAAACCGTCACTATGGCCCCCACAAGGACCAGCAATTAGCTTCTCATCCTTTTAATCTTTCCTTAAGCGCAAGCGAAGAGACACTCGCTGAGACACTTAAGCGAAATGGATATCGAACTTTTTTTGCGGGTAAGTGGCATTTGGGAGAAGAAAAAACAGATTATCCTGACTATCATGGATTTGAGATCAATCGTGGTGGAAATTCGACTGGACATCCGGCAGGAGGTTATTTTTCCCCTTATGCCAATCCTGAACTGTCCGATGGTCCGGAAGGAGAATATTTGACTGACCGACTGACAGAGGAAACGATCAAGTTTATCAGCTCAGCGGGCAAAGAGCCTTTTTTTGCTTTCCTTTCATTCTATACCGTGCATTTGCCTTTGGAAGCCAAAAAAGAAAAAGTAGCTTACTATCAGGATAAATCCACTCAAAACAGCGAGTTAGATACCGAATATGATTTTGATGGAAAAACTTATACCAAAAATCACCAAAATCACCCGGTCTATGCCGCCATGGTAGAGAGCCTGGATGAAAATATTGGAAGGCTGATGAAGGCCCTAGCTGACCTAGGATTAGAAGAAAATACCTTGGTAGTCTTTACTTCGGATAATGGAGGGATGGCCACCAGTAATTTGGCGGAACAAATTCCGACATCAAATGCTCCGCTTAAAAAAGGGAAAGGATATCTGTATGAAGGGGGGATTAAGGTTCCTTTACTGTTTAGATTGCCTGGGAAAATTCAGGTAGGATCTCAGAGCAAGCATCCGGTATTGGGTACAGATTTATATCCTACCATTTTGGATTTGGCTAATGTGGAAATGAATCCTCAACAGCATGTAGATGGGGTATCTCTCTCCTCCATTTTAGCCGGTGGTACCTCTATAGGAAAAAATCTTTTCTGGTTTTATCCTCATTACAGTGGAGGCTTGGGAGGCAAGCCCTCAGCGGCTATTCGAAGTAAAAATTATAAGCTCATCTACTTTTTTGAGGACAACCGCTCTGAACTTTTTGATCTCGAACAAGACCCTTCCGAAAAATATGAGTTGAGCAAACAATTTCCCGATCTAACCAAGAAGCTGGAAGAAGAACTGGAACTTTGGATGGAAAGCATGAATGTTCAAAAACCTTACGCTAATCCTTTATACCAACCCAAAAACTGATGCATACGCCCAAACTGACAGCAACTTTTGCGTTCCTCATTTTATTACTAAGTCACATGGCTTGCTCAGAAAAAACAGCCTGATCTTCCTTTATGTCAGAATCGATTGTTTAGAATTTTTTAAACTAATGTCACCAACTACTTTTCAGCACATTACAAAAAAATCAAACATCTAAATATCAGATATTTACATTTTTCAATTCAAATCCTAACACCTCGATTTGACTATAAAGGATTTTTGAAAAAAAATCGCAGCTCCTTTTTTATTTGCCTACCTCTTGCACAAAATCGCCTCGAAATTCTCTTAGCTTTTCACACCCTTCAAATCCTCTTTTCAATCCACTCCACCACCGTTTGGATCATCTCCTCAGCCTCCAAGTCATGAATCAACTCATGGTAGCCTCCGGGAAATAACTTGAGTGTCTTATCCTCACTTTGGGCTTTTCCCATAAAAAGTTCGGATCCCTTAGGATTCGTTAGGCCATCTGCTGTGCCATGAACGACCAAGACGGGCAGTTCAAATGAAGCTGCATTGGCCTGAATCGACTGCATCATCTGATACACTTCGTGTGCCGTGCGTGCTGGAATCGGCTGGGTATAATTCAGCGGATCAGCAAGATAGTCCTGAACTTCTGAGGGAATCCTCGAAATCCGAGTGGCATCCAGCTTAAGCGCTTTCAATCTCGGAAGCCAGTTGCTGATTAGTCCCGACACTGCAATCAATGCTTTGGAGGTTCCCTCCGCCTCTTTGATGGCTGGCGAACTCAAAATCACCCCTGCGGCCTTGGGTTGGTAATCGATAACATAAGCAGCAATCAACCCGCCTCCCATGCTATGCCCGAAAAGGAAGGATGGAATCCCGGGAAAATAGCCAACCACTTTTTCATAGAGCCGATCAATATCCTCCAGGTAATCGCGGTAGGAAGTAAAAAAAGCATCTGGCTTTCCATTTACCGATTTGCCATGGCCTCTCCCATCAAAGGTGAAGACCGCTATACCGCTTTCGACCAATCGCTCCACCAAGGGTGCATACCTACCGCTGTGCTCACCTAATCCGTGGGACAATAGCAAGCTAGCTTTAGGCGACTCAGGCATCCAAGCTTGTAGGTACAGCTTTAGGCCATCGTGGGTCGTGTAGGAAGTTTCTAAATGCTTCATGGTAAAGGATTGACTTGATCAAAATAGGAAATTGATTTGGATAAAAACTATCTTACTGAAAAATCACATTTCCTTATGCAAAGCCCAAAATACCTTCTAAGCATTCTTCTATTTTTTTCAGCCATCTGCTTCTCCTTTGGTCAAGCCAAGGTCTCTACAGAGCGACTCCAGCGATACGATGCCTACTTCCAAAAGGAAATTGACGCAGGACGATTGCCAGGTGTGATCAGTGTGATCTACCGAAAGGGTGAAAAGGTCCATGAATCCGCCCTAGGCTACAACGACTACCTGTCAAAAACACCCGCCAATCCAAATCAAATCTACTTTATCCAGTCCATGACCAAGCCGATCATTACGACTGCTTTCATGATGCTGTATGAAGAGGGCCATTTTTTTCTAACTGATCCACTTCACAAATACCTCCCGGAATTTAAGGATGCCATGGTGGCAAAAGATCCAAAACTAGGCTCTGCTGGAGGATTGGAACCGGTCAAATCTCCCATCACCATTGCTCAACTGATGAGCCACACGGCAGGTTTTTCTCATGGCCTTGGAAGTACCAAAGTAGATGAAGAAGTCGTACAGGGGATTTATTTCAAGCAGCATCAGGACATTGCTTCCCGGGTAGCTGCCTATGCCAAACTCCCACTTTATGGACAGCCCGGCGAGCAATGGTACTATTCCGCGTCCCCTGATATTTTGGCGAGACTGATCGAGGTATTTTCAGGGAAGACCGCAAATGAATTTCTCCAAGAGCGCCTTTTTGGACCACTTGGAATGAAAGACACTGGCTACAACCTTTCGGAAGAACAGGCCAAACGAATGACCGTTCTTCACTCCTTTGATGAAAATGGGAAAATGATCAAAGCTCCAAGACAAACCCCAACTTCTGGCAACAAGGTCTTTGCCGGTGCAAATGCGCTCTTTTCTACGGCACAGGATTATTCCATTTTCGCGCTGATGATGCTCAATGGAGGCGAATGGAATGGAAAGCGATACCTCAGCCCGAAAACTATCGAAATCATGACCATCGATCAGACCAATGGACTCTTCAAAGATCCTGGAAAAGGCTTCGGGTTTGGATTTGCAGTGGTGAAGGATTTGGCAGACACCAAGGCTTTGGGTTCGGAAGGCACCTATTATTGGAGTGGCGCCTACAGCACCTATTTCTTTATCGACCCAAAAGAAGAGTTGGTAGCAGTCTTTATGACGCAAGTCGCTCCATTTAGCTCCTTCTATGAAAACAAATTCCGCCAAATGGTCTACCAAACTCTGGAATAGAATACAGGCAAAGATCATCTCTCTGAACTGATTTTTCTCAGGAAAAATCATCTCCCGGTTACCTTACTTTATGTCTTAAATCTTAACGGTATGACCAAATTTGCAACAGGAAGGCTGTGGGTAAAAATATGCCTTATGGGGCTGACATGGATGGCTTTTTCCTGCAGGCATGCCGATTCAGAGATCAGCTATCCCAAGCGTCAAACCATCTCCGAATCCGTCTATGCCTCAGGGACCGTGAAGGCCGTGGATCAGTACGAGGCGTACACCTTAGCCAATGGTCCGATTCAGGAACTGTTGGTAGCGGAAGGCGATACCGTTTCGGTAGGTACTCCGATCCTTCAGATTTACAATGAGGCAGAAAAGCTTCGAAGGGAAAATGCGCAGATCACCCGTGCATTCACCGATCAGCAAACCAATCAAAACCGACTTAGGGATTTGGAGCTTTCCATGGACTTGGCCAAAAGCACCTACCTGAATGACTCTTTGCTTTTCCAAAGGCAAAAAAATCTGCGGGCACAAGGGATTGGTTCGGCGGTAGAATTAGAGCAGCGGGAACTGAAATTCAAAAATTCCAAAACTGCCTACGAATCTATCCGACTTAGGTACCAAGACCTAAAGCGTGAACTGGAATACAACTCCAAAAATGCAGGAAAAAACCTAGCAATCACTGAAGTCCTCGAAGGCGAATACCTGCTGAAAAGCAAAATTGACGGGGTCGTCTATTCGCTTTTGAAAGAGAAAGGCGAAATGGCTAGCCCTCAGAGTCCATTGGCCATTATCGGTCGTGCGGGTGAGTTTGTGCTCGAGCTCCAAGTGGATGAATACGACATCGCCAAGATCGAAAAAGGACAAAAAGTGTTGGTGACTATGGACAGTTTCAAAGGAGAGGTTTTTGAAGCGATGGTCTCCAAAATCAACCCAATCATGGACGTTAAGTCCAAAACCTTTCAGGTAGAAGCCAGATTTACCAAAGGTCCACCAAAACTCTATCCCAACCTTAGCCTAGAAGCAAACATCATT
>CALRRX020000135.1:0-7516 GCA_943370675.1 Reyranella massiliensis 521
AAATCAACCGAATGGTCACCGATTCGATCACGGATCACTTTTTCACCACTTCAGAGATCGCCAATACCAACCTGAGAAAAGCAGGTGTCCCGGAAGAAAAAATCCATTTTGTAGGTCACACCATGATCGATACGCTCATGGCACAGCTCCCCCATTTCAAAAAACCTGAAGGAGACATCTTCGAAAAGTTGGGGCCAAGAAATTATTTCGTCATGACCATGCACCGTCCCGCCAACGTGGATCAAGAGCAATCGCTAAAGGCCATGATCGATGCGATTTTGGAAGGTACGGAAGGACTTCCGATCATTTTCCCGGTACATCCGAGGACAGCCAAAAACCTGCAAAACCTAGGAATCGATGCTCCAAACCTCCATATGTGTGAGCCACTTGGCTACTTGGAGTTTAACTACTTGGTGAAAAATGCGAAAGGAGTCATCACCGACTCAGGAGGGGTGACCGAGGAAACCTCCGTGATGAATGTACCTTGTGTGACTCTTCGAGACAATACCGAACGGGCAGAAACCATCCACCTTGGCACCAATGAACTAGTCGGAACTGACCCCGCTAAGCTCAAGCCTTACTTGGAAAAAATCATGCGCGGCGAGTGGAAACAGTATCAAGGAATACCACTTTGGGATGGAAAGACTGCAGAACGTATCGTCGACATTTTGATCGAAAGCTATTCATGAGCCCTGTCGAAAAACGAATTCAAGAGCTGGAGGAGGTTTTGAAAATGACTGCCCATCCAGAAGGAGGATTTTATGCTGAGACCTTTCGGTCAACCCAAGAAGTGGATCATCCCAATGGAGAAAAACGCCAATTGGCTACTTCCATTTACTTTTTGCTTCGGGCACAGGATGTGTCCCATTTCCATCGGATTCAAAGCGATGAGTTGTGGTTTTGGCATGAAGGCAGCCCGCTGTCTGTTCATCTTTTGGGTGAAAAAGGACATGAAATTCTTAGGCTTGGGCCTGTAGGCGGTAAAGAAACGAGGTCACAACACTTGGTACCTGCAAATACCATCTTCGGCAGTTCAGTAGATCATCCGGATTCCTATGCCTTAGTTTCTTGTGTCGTAGCTCCAGGGTTTGATTTCAGAGATTTTGAACTCTTTACCGCAGATCAGTTACTTCCACTTTATCCAAAAGCAGAAGAAATCATCCGAAAATTGACTTAAGAAAAGTCATTTCCCATACTTTATAACCAAAGCCAACTGACCGGCATGGTAAGCGGTGTGTGTGGTGATTCTACCTAAGGCTTCTGCTTTGGTTTTTTTGCCAAACTCTTTGGTTTCAATGATGTCTTCCCAATTGGATTGTGCCAAAATCGCCTTTTCAAGCATTTCGCCAGCATAAGCAGAGATTTCCTTGAGCTCATCCAAATTGGTCCACTCTCCGGTGTCTTTACCGGCGATAAGAGTTTTGGCTACAATTTTCACCTCTCCCAATCCAAAGACATTTTTAGCGAACAGCAACTCTACTTCTGCGATATGACGGATAAGAAATCCTGCCGAGTTGGGACTGTCCCCATTTTTCTTGGCGAGATCAGCTTCCTGAATTCCTTCCAAAAGCTTTGTAAAGCGGGTTCGCCCTTCGGCCCAAAGTCCAATAAGTGTAGCGTTGGTCATGTCAATTGAGGGTTAGTCTTTCCATCCCCACGGAGCGGCAGGAATTTCGATGGATTTAGTCAGGTCAAATCTTACAGAAAACAAGGTAGGGGAACCCAATCTTCTCAGGTTATAGGTAAAGGAAGTATCGTCTACTGTAATCCACCAGACATTGCCGACTGCAGCTGGGAGTAGGTTAGCAGTAAATTGGTCTGCGGGAAAAAACTGAATTGTAGCCGATCCTGTATTGGTAGCCTTTCCTCCATATTGGGTCACTTGATCTTCCGAACCGTCTTCATGTCTATGGTCATGTTTAAGCTGGATCAAGCCCGCATCATCCATCGTCAAAACCCAAGTGCGAGACCGATCCTCTCCTACAAAAAAGGGAATCCGAATCCTTCCATCCTCACAGGCTCTCACATGCATCACCAGCTTTCCTGCAAAACGAGGATCTGATTCTGGAGATACCAATTTGCCTTCAAAGGCTTTTCCACAATGGCTTTTTAGGGTTTCCCAGAACTGGTGTGAGGGAGTTTTCTCTTGAGAGAAAGCTGAATGTTGGCTAAGGCTTAGGGTGAACGCCAAAACCAGAAGTAGGGTAAATCGATATATCATGTTCCAAAATAGTGAATCGAAAGAGATACCCTCCACCATTCCACAAAAATCCATCTAGTAAAAGTAAAAAAGCCACCCCAACACGGAATGGCTTTTCTGAAATAGAAGCTGTATGTAATTAGAATGAAAATCCTACGCTGAAATTAACTCGTGTACCCGGAGCCAATTGGGTGAAAATCTGATCCTGTGCCCCAAATGAGCTGAAGACGATCTCACGTTTGTCATTCAACAAATTCTGAACTCCAAGGCTGGTTCGGATTCGCTCGTCCGCACCAAAGGTCTTGTTGATATTCAGGTTGAGCGCGTGGAAAGGTACTGTATACGTATCAGTACGGTTACCAAATCCTACCAAATTCAATGTTGGACCCTGCACGTTGTAATAGATCCCTGCTTCCCAGCCGTTGCTGAAGTTATTGTAAGAGATGCCGGTGTTCACAATGTAAGGAGCCTGACCTGCCATATCACGTGTCGTTCCAATCACCTGACCTTCTCTTGCAGTAAGTTCTCTAGACTTCAACTCTGTGGCTGACATGTTGATTCGAGATTCGGTGATGGTCAAATTGGTCGTCCAGAGGAAATTTTCAAATCGCGGAGAAAGGAAGCCGAGTGATTTTCTGAATTCCATTTCCACACCTAACACTGTACCATTACCCACGTTTCGAGGCTGGAAAGATCCTGGGTCGGAAAGAAACTGTACGATTTCGATTGGATTTTCAAAGGTTTTATAGAAAGCACCCACAGACCACATTTCTCCTTTTTGCTGGAATGCTTCCCATCTTAGATCAAAGTTGTTGATTCGCGTTGATTGGAGATTTCCATCCCAAAGTACTTCTGTACCTCCGTTGGTAGTTTCTTGGAAAAGTCCACCGATAAAGGTTCTGCCTGTGATCGGATCGAGGATTTCTGCAAATGAAAGCTCTTTGAAAGAAGGTCTAGCGATGGTGCGTGCAGCAGAAAATCTCAGGTTTTGATTTTCTTTCAAGCCATAAACCAAGTTCAAGGTTGGGAAGAAATCCAAATCGTCCAGCATTTCTACCAAATCGTAATTGATAGTACCTGTCTGGTTGGTTCCGGTGTAGAACTGATTGTATTGCTCTACTCTCAGACCTAGGATAGCGCGGAGATTTTGGATAGGACTGGATTCAAAAGAACCATAACCTGCAAAGTTGGTCACATATCCTTGATAGGCATTTGGGTTGATTGGAATGAAGTCAGGATTGTATCTAACTCCATTTCTGTTTGTGGCAGAAAAGAGGTTTTCCTGATTCAAAATGGCATTTGGATCACCATCTAGCTGAATGCTACCGGTAGGAAATTGAAAGCTTTGGATAGAAAAATCTCTGTACTTGAACGTGTAAGCACCTCCCATTCGGACTTTTGCTTCTCTTGAGAACGCTCTCAAATTTCTGGTCAAATCAAGCTTACCGGCTATGTTGTACTCTTCCAAATTTCTCCAAATACGGGTAGGAAGACCCACTTCGGTAGAGATGGTATTAGTAGGAAGTCTGAATCGTGTGAATCGGATATCCGGATCTTCAATCGTAGATCGAGTAGGTGCCAATTTCCAGTTTACCTCCCAAGCTCCACCTTTGATAAAATGGCTACCGGAAAGCAAAATGCTGGAAAGTCCTCTTTGGCTATACTCCAAGTTGTACTGCTTGGCTTCGAAGTTTGCTCCAAGATTGGTATTGATGAAGTCGAAGGTACCAGCCTTAGATTCACCATTTTGGAGGTGAAGGATGTTAAGTTTGTATTTGGAGTTTTGTGTCTTTAGCGCTATTCCTGCCAAACCTCCCAAAAGCACACTGTTTACTCCATAATTACCCACCTGACTTTCCAAGGCTTCCATTTCAGTCTCAGATTGGCTGATCGGCTTTGCAAAAAGGTTGAATTGAGCACCTTGGTAATATTCGGTGTCATTCTTATAAGTTAAAGCTGCATTGTATCCCCAAGTGGCTTTCGGTCTCACGATCTGATTTCCTAAGGAAAGTCCAATCCCAAAATCCATGAGTGAAGTCTGCTGAGAAGCTCCAAGCGTCTTGTTGAATCCTCCTAGGATGTTTTGATATTCCTGGCCTTTTGCTCCGTTAGGATTTCCTACTACTTCGCCATACTGAGGAATATTAATTCTGCCTCCGGTAGGATTCGCTCTTGTACCATCATCAAAACCCAAAAAGTCTGTTTTACCACCTTGGTAAGTCAAATAGTTACTATTGAAGTGCATGGCAGGATTTACTCCGCCAGAGATGTTGATTCTGAATGTCTTTTCTTCAGGAAAATCTTTGGTCTCGATATCCACTACCCCACCGGTGAAGTCAGCTGGCAATTCGGCGGTAAAGGATTTTGAAACAATGATGTTGTCGATCACATTGGTAGGGAAAATATCCATCTGGATGGTGTTGCGATCTGGATCCAAACCTGGAATATCCACTCCATTCAACACGGTTTTGGTATATCGGTCACCCAATCCACGCACGTAGACATATTTTCCACCTTCTATAGAGACTCCGGTTACCCTTTTTACTGCGGAGGCTGCGTCGCCATCCCCGATTTGTCTGAACGAGCTCGCTGAAATACCATCCATCAGATTAGCCGCATTCCGCTTCACTGACATCAGGGCTGACTCAGTGGTACGGATGGCTGCCGCAGAGACAGTTACCGTTTCCAATTCTGAGGCCTCTTCCTTGAGAAGAAGGTCGGGAAGTACAGCTACTTGGTCGGCTTCTACTACCACCTCGGTGAGAGTCAGGGTAGAATAGGAAATGTAGGATACCTGTAGGGTATAAGTTCCTGGATTGACTTTGATTTCAAATTTACCATCGAAATCTGTCACCGCTCCGGTGGAAGTTTCCTTTACCAAGACGGATACTCCGAAGAGTGGCTCGCCTGTTTTTTCATCAAATATGGCGCCCCTAATGGTGCCACTCTGTGCAAAAACGAACCCCGTGATCAATTGGAAGGCAACGATGAGAAGTAGGATTACCAGTGGTTTAATCGGCAATGCCTGTTTTTTCTTGTTCATACAGCTTTTAATTAAGTATTCTTAAGAGAAAGAAGGAAGGGTCCTTGCAAGACCTTCCTTCTTTTGAAGTTTTATTATTTGAAATCTCCGAGCGCGTTGGCAGCAGCTGCCCAAGTCCAACCTGCAAAGGCTGATTTGTCTGCTCCTACGGTATTTGCTTTGAGGGCTACTGCAGCACCGTGTACATCGGTACCGTTTCTAAAGGCCTGCTGAAGGGTAACTCCTTCTGCTAGGGTAGCTTCCATCTTGATGAATTTCAAGGCGCCGTTGCTGAAGTTGGCGATGGTCGCATCCCCACTTAGAGAAAGGTCTCCTCTACCCGCATTGTTGTTGGCAGATGGTGCAGGGAAATTGAAGAAGTATAGATTTTCGAAAGTGCCTCTAGCACCAGCTCTGAAGTCAGCAAACTCAGAAGAAGGATGACCTTTGATAGAACCGTTTTTCACGGAGTGACCAGCATTGTAAGCACCTTCAGGACCGTCGATTTCCAAAGCGTGGTCTGTATTTACCCCACAGATCACGATGAAGTTATCCAAGTTGCCAGCCCAAGCTTGGTCGGTATCTACTGCATCATCGCCCGAATTCCACACCAATGCATTTTTCACAGCTACTGTCCCTCCAAACCACTCGATACCATCGTCTTGGTTTGCTACTACTTCTACGTTTTCGATCACAGTACCTGAACCTACACCACCGAGGGTAAGGCCATTGATTTCGTTACCTTCACCGATATTGGCACCACCGTGACGGATGGAGATGTATTTCAATACACCTGAATTGTCTGCATCGTTGGTGCCGCCATACAAGCCATTGGTATCTGAAGCAGGAATACCTTCAATCTGAATTTCCTGAACATCTCCGGCAAATGATCCACGAGCTCTACCCATGATCAATAATCCGCCCCAGAGTCCTTCCAAAGTAGGATCAAGGTTAGGAGAAGCAATTTGTCCCGGCTTAATTTCATCTGCCACTGTGGTAAAAATGATCGGCTGAGTAGCCGTACCCACTGCGTTGATTTTGGCGCCTCGAGCTATGACCAAAGCAGAAGCGTTGGCACCTGTACCTACCTCACCTTTCACGATTACACCAGGCTGAATGGTCAAGGTGGCTCCAGAGGTGACTGCTACTCTACCAGAAAGCACATAAGTTTTTCCAGTTTCCCAAGTGGTATTGGTGGTGATATTTGAGCTGATCACGATGTTGGAATCGGTTCCTCCATCTGTAGTTCCTGGCTTTTCATTGCCTTGGATACAACCTGTAAAGCCAATCACTCCGGCTGCTAGGATCAGTATCAGATTCGTAATTTTTCTCATGGGTTAAAAATTGAATTGTGGTTTTGTGTTTTTCTGACACAAAAGTGACTTCAATTTTTCCCCCAATAGAATTAATCGAATTATGGTTTTTTTAAAAATGCAGACAGAATTTAATATTGAATTAACAAGAAAAGCATAAAAAAAGGCTTCCCTTTCGAGAAGCCTTCCTAAGTGACTATTGATGTTACTTTAATGTTACCGACTTGTTAATCGGCACTTTTTCAAGCAGCGTTTTTACCAGACTTCTGGTGCTGACATTGTCAGCTTCAGCTTCGTAATTGAGCAAAATACGGTGATTCAATACGTCTTCTGCGATTTCCTTTATATCCTCTGGCAACACGTAATCGCGTCCGTCCATAAAGGCAACCGCCTTAGCCGCAAGGTTGAGGTTGATACTGGCTCGAGGTGACACGCCAAACAAAATATACTTGGCCTCGTCCTTCAGTCCATATTGCTGAGGGAATCGGGTGGCAAAGACCAACTCGATGATGTAATTCTCCAATGGCTCTGCAATATTGACTGCATTGATCTGATTGCGGATGTCGAAGATGTCCTGCTTGGACAGAATAGGTTTCACCTCTGCCGCATATTGCATGTTGGACATGCGACGCATGACTTCCATCTCATCGGCTTTACTTGGATAGTCGATGTGTACTTTCATCATAAATCTGTCCACCTGAGCTTCTGGAAGCGGATAGGTACCTTCCTGATCCACGGGGTTTTGAGTAGCTAAGACCAAGAAAGGTCGGTCCAAAGGAAAAGTGGTCTCGCCAATGGTCACTTGTTTTTCCTGCATCGCTTCCAATAGTGCCGACTGCACTTTGGCAGGAGATCGGTTCACTTCGTCGGCAAGGATCACATTGGCAAAGATGGGACCTTTTTTCACCTCAAAATTAGAGGTCTGCTGGTTGTAAATCATGGTACCGATCAAGTCGGAAGGAAGCAAGTCCGGAGTAAACT
>CALRRX020000136.1:0-7507 GCA_943370675.1 Reyranella massiliensis 521
GAATGATATTTCAATCAAAAAAATAGAATCAAGATACTAGACACAAGAATCAAGACTTTCCAATATTACCATTAATTAATTAATAAATGATTTTTCATTCAATATGATTAATTAATTTGTTTATTGAATCAATAATCATTCAAAAATGGCAAAATTTAACAAATAAAATAGAGCTTTGTTGTTTGAAGACCCAAAAGTCTAGCGTCTTATATCTTACTTCTAGTGACTCGCTCTTGATTCTAGTCTCTTGCATCTTGTCTCTCGCTTCTTGTCTCCAGATCCAGATACTTGATACCAGCTAATCGACACTTCAAAAATTTCTGCTCCACTTCCACTCCCAGTTCCAGCCTTTCTCCTCAAGCAAAATCGGATGATACCCCATCGCAGCCTTTGCAGTAGGCGCATCAAAAAACCGCTGATCATCGGTCAAAATCGCCTTTTGATTTCCTTTCTGATCTATAAATATCAAATCCATCACTGCAGATGGAACTTCCTTGGAAAATCCCTTTTCCAACTTCAATAGCTGATTTTTCAAACTCCAGTCCAACTCAAAACCTGGCACTTTTACCTCCGGCGAAGGAATCTCTCTCTCTTTGCTCTGTACTTTCACAAAAGCCAAAAACTCTCTTAGCAAAGCTAAACCCGGATTATTGAGTTGACCGGGACGAAAATCCTCCGGATCGATGGATGAAATGACATGTAGCATTTTCCTCGAACGTGTGATGGCCACATTTAGCCGGTTTTCAGCACCTGACTTGCCCAATAGACCAAAATTGGTCACCAGCTTACCCTCCCGATTAGATGCATAGCCCAAAGACAAAATCACCTGATCAAATTCATCCCCCTGCACATTTTCAATATTCCTGACCTTAAGATTAGCATCCTGAACACCCGCTTTCCAAAGCAATTCACGAATCAGCTCCATCTGAAAATAATTGCCAGTTACGATCCCAATAGTGTCCTGAGGAGCTTTCTTCAAAATAGACTGAACCCGATTCAAGACAGCTTCGGCTTCCATTCGATTGATCTGATTTTCCCAGATTCCCTCTACTTTTTCCCAAGAAAAAGGCGTTTTACCGACCTTGACCGTGGTATAATCAGGTAAGGTCTCCAATCGATTCCCTTAAAAATGCGCATTGGAAAAGTGAATCAATCCCGGATCAGCGGAACGGTAATGTCCTCTCAATTGTAGGTTTTCAAAGAAATGAGCTGCCAACTCTAGCAGCGATTCGGCTTCGTATTCCATTCCTTCTTCCTCACTTTCCCACTTTACTTGGTAAAAGTCCGAAGGTCGAAGCTGTTTCGAATCCCCGGCTACGACTACTTGCTTTCCTCTTAGCATCGCAGGAAGACCGCGCTCCACTTGACATTGAGAAGCCTCATCGAAAATCACCAAGTCAAACACCTGCATAATTGGAAAAACCGCCGAAACCGTCTCCGGACTACCCAACCAGCAAGGAAGCAACCGAAAGACCTCTTCCCCCAACTCCTCCACCAACTTTCGGATAGACCATTTTTGGCGCTTTTTGCTCACTTGATGCAACAATTCCCGATAGGTCTGGCGGTTGCCAAGGCGGTTGTATTCCAAGTGCTCGGCCACCTGCTCCCGAAGTCTGAGCAAGGCAAGATGACGGGCATTTTTTCGCTTTTCTAGAATGGCGTTTTTGAGTTCTTCCATTTCATGACTGAGCCGTAAGGAACCCATTTCGCCCAACACCGGGTGCTGCCGCTCTATCTCCCCTATCCATGCCAGTCTCCAACCATTCCAAAAAGCCGAGACAACTTCCTTCAACTCCAACCCAGAAAAATCCCGTATCATTTGCTGCCCCAATTCCAAGAATTTCCAACTTTCCAAAAACTGATCGAATCCCTTCAGATCGGCAAAAACCGAAGGCCAGTTCAGAGGGTTCTCCGGGAAGACCTGTTCCAAGCCCTTCTCCATAATTTCCAAAAACTGCCCTTCACTTAACCAAAGTCGAGACGAAACCAGTTGGGAAGACAAGCCTTCAGTCCAAGTTTGAATCTGATCCAAAGCAGCTTCAAACTCTGAAAAGGAAAGTTTTTTCCAGTCTAACAATTCCTGAATCTCAGGAACTGCTTGCCAACTTTCTCCCCATTCTAAAAGCCTTGTTACCTGAATCAAATCACTTAAAAACTGCCCTTTGGAACTGAAAAAAGCTGAATTAGGCAATTCGGCTGACTTAGCTTGAATTTGGAGTTTTGACCCACATTCTAACCGAATAGCAAGAAGATGTTGAGTTTCGAAAGCCATGTGATTTTGGGCCAAGACCTGAAAAACCAGCGGAAATTTGGACTTGGAAAACTTGGCCTGAAGCTTTCCAAAAAAGCTTTGAGAAAGAGGTATTAAATCTTCCAATTCCTTGCTCAAACCATTCAATTCAGATCCTAAATCGAACTTCCAGTTTTGTGAAGTCTCAATGGCATGAATCAGGTATTGATGAATCTTTAGAAGCGCATTTTGCTCTTTGGATTGAAAAACAAGGGTAAAGTCCTTTTCAGGATTAGGAAGCATCGCAAGGTGAAATCGCAGCTTTTGAACCTTTTCCAAAAATCCCTGACCAGACCAAAGCGATTGAAAAAATGGATTCGCTTTTTCACCCAAAAGCACATTGGGAAGTTGCTTTCGAGCGTTTTCCAAACCGATAAGTGCATTGGAAATTCTGGAAAAGTCAGACGGCTGAACCGATGAAAAAGAGATTCTACTTTCCCAAAAACTCTCTGAAAACCGTTTTTGATAGCTTAAGAAAATGCTTAAATCCTGTTCAAACCCTTTTGCTTTTTCAAAATCCATCTGAAGCAGATGGGGATGGGAAAAAGCGGGACTATTCAAATCGGCCTGAAGGTAAAGTGCCTTGATGGGAAGACCTGCAGACTTTTCATCAAATAAGGCGGTTCGAAGCTCTTCAAATTTTACTGAAAGTCTGGAAATGGTCTTGGAAAGTAGGTTGAGTTCCCGCTCCAACTGAATCGAATCGATTCCCCGATTTTGACTTTGATAGTTCTCGATCGATTCAATCTGGTCTTTGATCTTGTCAAAAAGGACTTTTTGATCTCCCCGGAAATCATGTACCAGCCCTAAAAACGAGCCGAAACCGGCTTTTTCCAACCGCTTAAAAACCACGTCCAAGGCGGCCCGCTTTTGGGAAACCACCAAGACTTTTTTCCCTCGGGCAATGTAATCCGAAACCAGATTTGCAATCAATTGGGATTTGCCGGTACCAGGAGGACCTTGAATCACCAAACTTTTGCCCTGTCGGACTTTAATCAAGGCGCTTTCCTGTGACGCGTCGAGCGGAAAAACCGGAAAAAGATTTTCCTCTCGAATCGGGGTGTCTTTTTTCTCCGAAAGAAAAAGGTGCTGAAACAATTCCTCCAGCGAACTTTCGGAATGGTCCTTCATCAAGGTCTCGTAATCCGAAAACAAAAAACTCCCCTTTTGGGCAAATTGAACTAAAACCGCATAAGGCTTGAGACTAATTTTTCCTTCGGAAAATCGCTCCTGATCGAGGGAAATCTGGGAATTGGGAAAAGGAAGAATCTGATCCTCCAGCAAGTTAGATTGAACCTGAATGGCAAAGAATTTTGGGATTAATTTGGCGAAAGCTGTCCTAAACTCCAGTGCATCCTTAGGCAGATTCTCCAGCAATTCATCTGAAAAAGTTTCTGGTAAAATAGGACCTGTCGCATGTCTCCAAGCCAGCAAGAAAGCAGGATTCCATTGCCAATTTTCTTCCGAAATCAAACTCCAAAAGCCATTTTCCTTACTGAGTTGAACCGGTTTCAAGAGCAAGGGACTTCTGACAATCTGCCCGTTGATCAACTTTCCTTCGGCAAAAAGCCAAGCCAGATAGAGACTTTGCTCTCCGGTTTCCTCTTGAGTCAATTGATCTCGAAAAGCCATTCGGGAAAGTGTCTTGGATACCTGATTGGCATCCCCTGACCTTGGGTCGATATCAGGTGCCAGCGTGATTTTCTTTTTGCCTTCGATAGACTTTTTGAGAATCTCAAAGGCAGGTTCACCAGTCAAAAAATCAAACTCACGAAGATCCAGCATTCCAAATCCCTCCATCTTCGGCAAATACAAAGACCTGTTTTTGATTGACAGATCCGTGAGCCGATTCAGGTAGGTTTGGAAGATGGATTCGGGCATTTATTTAAAGGGAGAGTCTTTTTCTTTGGCCATCTGATTATAGACAATTCCGTCGAGAATTCCCGGCATCCATTTGTTCAGAAATACCGCCAATTTACCCTGAGAAGTCAAAACAATGTCACGCTTCCTTTTGATGGTTGCCTTCAAAATATGTTCTGCCACTTCCTCCGAGGTCATCATTTTCGACTCATCTCGCGGTGATTCACCCTGAGAGGAACCATCAGCAGTGAGCGCTGTATTTCGGATATTGGAGGCTGTGAAGCCGGGAGCAACAACCAAAACGTGAACTCCCTTTTTCATCACTTCTGTGCGAAGAGATTCGAAAAAGCCGTTCATGGCGTATTTGCTTGCCGTGTACGCCGTGCGTGCCGGAGTGCCCCGATAGCCGTTGATAGAGGAAATGCCAATGATCGAACCTTTGGTTTCCAAAATAGCAGGAAGGCAAAACTTCGTGGCATAGACAGTCCCCCAGAAGTTGGTATCCATGACCTTGCGGAATACGTCCAAATCCAAGTCCTGAAAAAGCGCCCGCATCGAAATCCCTGCATTATTAACCAGGACGTCGATCCGTCCAAAATGCGAAAGCGTCTCTTCAGCCATTCGTTGATTATCGGATTCGGAACCAGCATCTGCGAGGATTGGAAGCACTTCGATGTGTTGCGATCTGAGTTTAAGGGTAGTGAGCTCCAGCTTTTGGGAATTTCTTCCGGTGATGGCGATTTTGGCACCTTGCCGACCAAATACCTCGGCACAAGCCTCGCCTATTCCTGAAGTGGCACCGGTGATGATGACGACTTTGTCTTTGAAATTCATGGGTAAAATTTGGGGTAAAGATAGGGAATGGAGCCGAACAGCATCGAAAAGCATCTATTTATAGCTCCAGGGGAGCGTCCTGATTGTAGCCTCGAGGAGGCGTTTTGATTCTAGCTCCATGAGAGTGTTTTGATTGGTGAAAATCTATCCCGATCATTTGAATTGGTATTCATCATGATAAAATTCAAACAAATATTCCTCCTTGAACTCAATCTCGAATTTCTTCAAAAAGCCCTTATACTCCTTTTCGAAGGACCTTTTTTGATGGTGAATCTCCTGGTTCAAAATATAATTGTAAACGTTATTTAGGTGAGATTTGGAATAGGAAAAAACTCCATATCCATTTTGCCACTAAAATTTTCCAGATGCCCATTTTTTATCCTTAAAGAAATGGCTTGAGTCAGTTTTTAAGTCTTTTACCAAATCTGAAATCTTTTTGTCAGGATTCAGACCTACCAAACAATGAACATGGTCTGCCATTCCATTTACAATGATTGGAAAGTGACCAAGGTTTTTAATCATGGTCGACATAACCTTGAAAAACCCCTGTCGGAAATCAGCTTTCAAAAAACTTTGTCTTTCTTTCACAGCAAAAACCAACTGAATGTAAACTTGATGATATGTGTTCGCCATAATTCATTTGTTTGATTTTCAAAACATTAAATAATTCTTAAAATATTGAAAAACGCCTTGATTTCAAATAAAACATCAAATCGCTACTACTACTACAATCAAATCGCTCCGCTGGAGCTGCAATCAATTCGCTCCGCTGGAGCTCTGCATAAAACGAACATTTTTTCTAAAACCAAAACGCGCCTCTGGCGCTACAATCAAAGCGCGCCAATGGCGCTTTTATTCAAAATACAACTCAACTCCAGAAGATCATCCTAATTCTAGCTTCGGAGAAGCGTTCTGTTTGTAGCTCCAGAGGAGCGTTCTAATTGTAACCTCAGAGAGGCGTTCTGATTGTAGCTCCATCGGAGCGTTGTAATGGTAACCACCAATTTTCCCTAATTTTGCACCCATGTCGAGAAAAATGAAAAATAAGGTCATCACTAACCTGCTGATCGAGCGCATCGCCTCCGAAGGGAAATGTGTGGGGCATCATGAAGGAAAAGTGGTGTTTGTCTCCAACGTGGCACCAGGAGACGTGGTAGATGCGCGAATCACCAAAGGAAAAAGCTCCTTTATGGAAGGAGAAGCCATTCGATTTCATGAATACTCCAAAGACCGGATCGAACCTTTCTGCTCGCATTTTGGTACCTGCGGAGGCTGCAAATGGCAGCACATCAACTACGACTTGCAAAAAACCTACAAGCGTCAGCAAGTCCTGGATCAGTTTCAGCGAATAGCCAAAGTGCCGATTCCGGAAGTGGCTCCAATCTTGGGTTCCGAAAAAACGCAATACTATCGCAACAAACTCGACTTTACTTTTTCCAATTCCCGCTGGCTGACCCGTGAGGAGATCAACTCAGGACAAGAATTTGAGCGGAATGCTTTGGGCTTCCATATCCCCAAGATGTTTGACAAAATCATCGACATCGAGCATTGCTACCTGCAAGGCGGAATTTCGAATGAGGTTCGAAATACACTGAAGGAATTTGCCAGAGAAAACAAGCTCAGCTTCTACGATATCCGAAATCAAACAGGTCTACTCCGAAATCTGATCATTCGGACCACGAGCACCAACCAAACCATGGTAATCGTCCAGTTTGGAAAAAATGACCCAGAGTCAATTCAGCTCGTCATGGAGTTTTTGAAAGGTCAATTCCCATCCATCACCTCCCTACTTTACGTGATCAATACCAAAGGCAATGAGACCTTCCATGACTTAGAGTTGGTGACCTTCGCAGGTCTTCCTTACATCGAAGAGGAAATGGAAGGATTGAAGTTTCGCATCGGTCCAAAGTCCTTCTATCAAACGAACTCCGAGCAGGCTTATGAACTCTACAAAGTGGCCCGAAATTTTGCCCAACTGAAAGGCGATGAAGTGGTCTATGACCTCTACACAGGCACGGGTACGATTGCTAACTTTGTGGCCAAACAAGCCAAGCAGGTAATCGGAGTCGAGTACGTCGAAGCGGCCATCGAAGACGCCAAACTCAACTCTCAAATCAACGGTATTGAAAACACCCTTTTCTACGCTGGTGACATGAAGGATATCCTCAATGAAGAGTTCATCTCCACCCATGCCAAACCGGATGTGATCATTACCGATCCTCCCCGCGCAGGCATGGACGAAAAGGTGGTTCAGATGCTACTCCGACTCGAGGCTCCCACCATCGTCTATGTCTCCTGCAACCCCGCCACACAGGCTCGGGATTTGGCACTTTTGGGAGAGAAATACCAAGTAGAAAAAGTACAGCCCGTGGACATGTTTCCACAGACATATCACGTCGAAAATGTCGTACGCTTAACCCTCAACTCATGATCTCAGATTTTAACGATCCCGAACTCAACGGCAAGTACCTCGGCACGATTACCAGCGACTTTGTCAAGATCTGCGACGCGCTCAAAGAGGCC
>CALRRX020000137.1:0-7488 GCA_943370675.1 Reyranella massiliensis 521
ACAGCGGATAATCTCTGCAGGTATCTCGGGTTTAATTACACCTTAGTTAAAGAGTTCAAGGACAGCCCCGAAAAGAAAAGTACCCCATATACAATACCTTCCAATCTGAAATTAAACCTGACAAGTAGGCTATCTTAAAAACAACAAAACTTCATCAAGAAAACTTTCTATTATTTAGTCATCAACATCGATTAGAGAGGCACCTTCTCCCAATTGAAATTATTTTCAGTTCGTAATAAAAGCCATTTCAGTTCGTGATAAAAATCAACTAAAGTTCAGAGAATGTAAACTAAATTTTCAAGAAATTAATTTTGGTTTGTTGTAAATCCACCCAGCTCACATCATGAAGTCAAAGCACTTCAGGAGTCTGCTCCTTTGGTTTCTATACTTTGGATCTCCCATGAAGAATTGATATCGAATTGATATTTCATGTGCACCTTTGGTCTGAGTGCCAATGTTGGAAACCATGAAATCATAGCTGTAACCGATAACCATTCCTGTATCCAATTTTAATCCTACTAAAAATATGATGGAATCCTGATTAGGTAGGCCCCGCATTCCGGGAATACCCCTGTAGCTTAGACCAGTTATCAGAGATCTGTAGAGGAGTTGAGTTCCAATGTCAAATTGTTGAAATGGGCCTTGTTTCTTGTAATTGGCCATAACAGATGCCACGTTGTCGAATTTTGATCCAAAGTATCCATTGGCTCCTAAAGGAAAATTCCACCCTCCATGAACGCTCCATTTGACAGGTAGATACCCTAAGGCATCATCAGGATAAAAACTGATTCCTGGTTGATTTACATGATGAAAAGAAGACCCAAGCCAGAAGTTCTCGTTGTTTAATAAGGCTCCAAATCCAATGTCCAAATAAGAATAGGGATCAAAATCTGGTACATCATCAATAGTTCCTGAATTTATACTTCGATTGAACAGATTTACCTGATCTCCAAAAATCAAATTATCCAAATCCGCACTCCTTCTTACCAATGAGACTTGAGTACCAATTCTGAAATTCCAGGATTCTGCAAGTTGAAGGTTATAAGAGTAGAAAGCCGATACATCGGTTGTATTCACCTTCATGTTAGTCTCCTGAAAGCTGTTGACAGCCAAGCCAACGCCGCTTTTTAGGTCAAAGCTATAATGATCAAAATAGGCAGAATAAGCATTGAAATCATGATCTAATCCGGGCCATTGTTTTCTATAATTCAAACCAACCCTTGAAAGTTCTGTGCTTCCCGTTAGCGCAGGATTCAAATAAAGTGGTGCTGCGTAAAATTGCGAATAATGAAAATCCTGTGCACCCACATGTGTGATGACCAAAAAGATGACCGCTATTGTTCCTACAAGTCTATTCATTTGAGTAGTAAAAAGAGGTCCGTCTGGGTTTGGGTTCTACCATCCAGCGTTTTGAATTTCAATTTGTAAACATAGTTACCTGGCAACCCTACAGCTTGATTGATTTTCCCGTTCCATCCCTGAGAATTAAGATCGTCTGTATAGAAAATGGTTTCTCCCCATTTATTCAAAATCCAAAACTCAAGTGATTCTATGTTAAGGTATTTGGGGAAAAAGTAATCGTTGATTCCATCCCCGTTTGGTGTGAAAGCATTCGGAACAACCAAATAGTAATCAAAGACAGATATTTTCTTTTTCACCTCAGAGGAGCAACCAAAAATATCCGTTACTCTCAATGTTACTTCATATTCACCTTCAGCACTGAAGGTATGTTTTGGATTTTCTTCAAAGCTTTCTGACCCATCTCCAAAGTCCCAGAAGTAGGAAGTGATCTGTCCAAATGACTTGTTCCAAAACTCAATCTCGAAATTGACCAAATAGGAATTATACTGTTCAAAGGCTACGGATTCAATTTCGGCTTCTGGGATTACTTCAAAGTTTTCGACTTCAAATGTTTCTTTCTTGATACACCCTTTACCATCGGTAACAACTACTTCATACAATCCTGGAGAGTCAGTTGTCATCGTTTTGCCATCTGCAGACACATTTCCTCCAGACCAATTTATACTGTACGGTGCAACTCCTCCAGTTACAGTAATTTGGAATTTTTCCTCTATGGACCTTGGATTACATTCAACATTGGTAGATCTAAAACCTACAATCGTCAATGTAGGAGGTCTCTTAATTTCGAATGACTGATTTATTGAACATCCTGAAGCATCTTTTACAGTGACTGCATACTGTCCTGAAGTGATTCCCGACAGTATTTCACTCGTACTTCCATTACTCCATTGAATCGTGTAAGGGGGTGTTCCGCCTGTAATTCCTAAGCTGATCTCACCGCTTTGAGTATTAATACAGTCCAAGGCATCCGTAACTTTTGGTTCAAGTTGAAGCTGGGCAGGTTCTACAATGTTGAAATCGCTACGTATTTCACAATCAGTTTCATCTTTGATGGTTACACCATAAGATCCTGCTGGCAGATTAAAGAGATTTTCCAGCTCAGGTCCATGATCCCATCGGATGGTGTACTTTCCTACTCCACCCTCTAAATTGAGCTTTATGGAACTGTCTTTTTTCCCGAAACAAGAAATTTGCTTTACCTCAGGCTCTATCTTAAATAATGGGGCGTCTTCAATGGTGATAGTTTGAGTTCTGGTACACCCACTTTGATCAGCTACGGTTAGCGTGTAGTCTCCTGGACCAAGGTTGTCAAAAGAACTTTGAGTCGAACCAAAAGACCAGGTTATGGTGTAGGGAGGTAGGCCACCACTTACATCAAGATCAAGAGCTCCATCATTTGCGCCATAACAGCTAATATCTGTTTTCTGATAGTTGATAAATAAAGCTGAAGCAGGTTCTGTCAATTGGATTCCTGAAATAGTTTTGAAACATCCATTGGCATCACTAATTTTTACGTCATATGTTCCTGCTGGTATTCCTGTTAGGTTTTGTAAGGTGGAAGGGAATGGATTTCCATTTCTTTTCCATTCAAACTTATAGGGTAACGTGTTTGCACCACCTGAAACAACAAGCTCTATTCCTCCAGATTCATCTCCTGCGCAAAGAATGTTTTTGGTGGCAACGATACTGGCACTTAATGGAGAAGGTTCAATTATTTGGTAGGTTCTTGAAATTGAACACCCGAATTGATCAGAAATAGTAACCTGATAGGAACCCGGTTTAAGATTGGATAGATCTTTCAAAGTGGAAGTAAAACCTGCTGGTCCAGACCAAGAATAGGTGAATATCCCATTTCCTCCTGATGGATTGAGCTTGATAGATCCATCGTTAGCACCTGAACAGCTGATTCCAAAACCATTAAAGTTTGATATCTGATCATTCAAGGTTAAGGATGGATTTACTGTGATCCTGTAAATTTTGGGTATTCCAGCACAAGTTCCTCCTGCGCTGGTACTAACTGTTACTTGGTAATCTAAGGTTATGGGCTGAGCGGTAGTGTTAATTAGGGTTTGACTCGGGATTTGATTTCCATTTCCGGATGAAGGTATGTTAAGCCCTTTTGGATTTACTGTCCAAGTGAATACAGCTCCTGATACGTCTGAAGAAAGATTCACTGTTTTAGAAGCGCTCCCTGTGCAAAGTGTTTGATCTGATTCAGAGAATATGATAGAGGGAGCTGGCTGAACAGTTACTTTCAGTTCAAATGATTTTCCAGGACAATTTCCCAGAAACGGAGTGATCGTATAAACTACTTCCAATGGAATGGTGCTATTGTTTTTTAGCTGCTGTTTGACAGAAGGGCTTAGTGTAGAAGAATTTGAAGCCCCAGTTATTTCAGAGGGTGATACTACTGTCCAAGTGAAAGTTGTCCCTGAAATATTATTAGATGGCTTGAAATCAAAGGATTGGTCACTGCAGACAGAAAAATTGTCATTAGTGTAAACAGGAGCAGGATTGACTCGAATGATATATTTAGCTGGAACAACATTACAGTTACCTTGAGAAGAATTTGCGATCAGCGCAGTGTAAACCACATCAACAGGCTTTCCTGTGGTATTAACCAGTGTTTGCTCGGGGATTTGATTTGTCCCACTGCTTGAAGTACCAGTGACTCCATTAGCCACCGAATTCCAAGTGATCGCTTCACCAGAAGGGACAGAAGTTAGGTTGACTGCTTTGGTTGTTTCTCCAGAACAAATTTCTTGATTCGGAATATCGAATTGGATAACTGGCGCTGGAATAACTTTGATCTCCACCTCATCTGTAGCAATACAGTTTGTAGCCTGATCCCTAACCGTCAGTTTATAAATTGTGGTTTGATTGGGCTTGACTGTTGGTGTTGCTGTATTCGCTCCCGGAATTGAAGAGACCGGAGTACTGGTCCATTGGTAAGAAAAAGGACCTGTACCTCCGGTAGCGCTCCCTGTTAATTTGAATTCTTCCCCATTACAGATTTCGGCATCAGTTCCTGCATTCGCTGTAGGAAGCTCACTTATGCTAAATACTTTTTCAGCCTTGGTTGATCCACAGGAAGACGTGACTTCTAAAGTGATCTTTTTTGGTCCTGGAGTAGAAAAAATTACTGGACCAGGTTCTAAGCTTGAGGAGGTTGAGGGTGTTCCTCCTTCAAATGTCCATTTGTAGGTAGGAGTGCCGGAATCACAAACACCTACAGTGGCTTTGGGAGTAATGCTTGTTGGGCCGCAACTGTTGGGAATAGTGTTAATGCTAATTGTTGGAGGTGCGGTGACGGTTATTTTTTCTTCTTTGGATATCGGACCACAGCTTGCGGCTATAGTAAGTCGAACGGTGTAAATTCCGGGGTTTTTGAACAGGAAGCTTGGACTTTCGGAGTTTTTGTTTGAGCCACCTGTAAATTCCCAATCAGAAGTTGTTCCGCAAGTTCCTTTGCTGTAGGTTACGCTCCAGGTAAATGTGTTGGGATTAGTCGTGCCACAAGCCCCCAGAATATTGGAAGTGTTCGTTGCTTTGACAGTGGCTGGACCACAAACTTCAGATTTTTCCAATGTGAAAGTGGCAACGGGTTTTGGAATAACGCAGATGGTTTTGATCTCCTCTTTGATTCCACATCGGTTTCCAGTGATTAGTTTGATCGTGTAGGTACCTGGAGTGGTAAATCTTGGGACAAGATTTTTAGTGCCCGAAATCCAACTATTTGGCAAGGAAGAGTTTGGACGTGTTCCAAGTGAGCTTCCACTCTGTAGAGTCCAACCAGTAGCAGGTGAAATTTCCCAAACAAACTTGCCTTCTTGGCTGCAACTACCGTTAGTGCTTACTTCAGTTCCAAACTGGGTTGTGTTTTCAAAAGTGACATTCTGATCAATGCAAACTGGATCAGCGGGAGCTTTTATTTTGGGAGTGGGTGGTTCGGAAACATAAATGGGGACTACGGATGCCTGAGATCTTGAGCAGGGATTTTCGGCTACTATTTTTACAGAAAATGAGTTTTCAAATCCATCTGCGGTTGAACCACAAGAAGTTTTTGTGAAGGTATGTGAAACTGATGCGGGAGCCGGATGGGTAAAGACCTGTGGTGCAGACCCGTCTGAAAATGTAACGGTGTAAATTGTTCCAGCAGGATTATTTGCAGTTCCTGTAATAGGAAATGTCAGAGTTTCCCCAACACACACATTGGTATTTCCCGGATTACCAAGGCCCACAGCTGGATTAGAACCAATAAATACACCATACTTCTTAGACACTTTACATCCGTTTTCTGATGTTACAGTGTAGGTGAGCGAATAGATTCCAACTGAATAGGTATGCTTCAATTGAGTCCATGTTGCTCCACTAAATGCGGCACTTCCATCCCCCCAGTCTATTTCATATTTGGTGTTTTTCTCATTGGATTTGGCAGCATTGAAAAAAGTAAATTCAGTATCCTTGTTTTCACAGACAATGAAGTATTTGAGATTTTGGAATTCTGTTCCTTCTTTATCACTGGTTACGTCAAGAGATGGAATTTCCTTTATAGTGACTGTTTTCTCTACTGATTTTTTTACTGTTCCTTCTGTAACGGTAAGCTTTACTTTAATTGACTTAGTGCCACCACCAATGGCAGTGCTGAAGGTGTGAACAGGATCTTTTTCAGTTGATTTTTTTCCATCACCGAAGTCCCATTCATAAGTTAAATTATCTCCCGTTGAGTTATTTGTGAATTTTATCGGTGTATCTGCGCAAACATTGTCTGGTGAAAAAGTAAAATCCGGAACAGGTTCTTCACTTTGTAGATCCAGTAAAGCTTCAAAAGCTGAAGTAATTCCTTTGCGAGAACCTATCGACAGTCCAACAACAACGGTTAGAAAAAGGATTGAAAAAACAATTCTATATGTCAAATACGGACGGATCATGCGAAAAATGGATTTTTGAAAACTTTGATTTGAACTCTGTATTCATTTCTCCTCCCTTTTCGGATTTGTAAAAAGAGGCATTCAAAAATTTACTCTGTGAATTTACTCCAAATCTATCTTCTCGATTGAGTACCAAACTTTGAATTGGAACTCCTGAGAATTCTTCCAATCCAGAAAGAAGAGGAATTAGCTGTTTTTCGGCCAAAAAAATGGCACGGTTAAAAAGATTCATTGAGTTATTAAAATAATTATAGTTGAAGGTAATGGAAAAATATTTGAAGTCCAACTGTCTAATTAGCAAGAGAAGTTTTTGTCATGAGTTGTCAGCAATATCTATCGAGTTAAGGGTTAGTTTGTCTTTTTCAACCCTCAAATTGAAATTCAATTGGTACAGAAATGCAAACTGAAGTTTTTAATTTTCTCTTATTCTAATATTATCAACTAAGTTTTTTAAAATCAATTTTTGATTTCATGCAAGCATTTGAAGTTTAAAAGCAACTTTTAGTGATGATCCTTTTGGTGTCGGCGCAGAGTAGCCCCGATTACTCTAAACAAAAAAACCTGACATTTCTGTCAGGTTTCTGGTGCAGAGGAGGAGGGATTCGAACCTTTTTTTCATGATTGTTCAAAAACACCCTCATACGTTCAATTTAAGCCTTTATATGATATTGGATTAAAGATTTTGACAAGCTTTGACCACTTTTGAACGACATTTTCGCTACTAAATTCGCTACTAAAAACTCCATCTAGTATCTTTATCAACGATAAGATCAGACGATGGAAGCTACTGTAAAATTTGTATTAAGACGCGATTTAGAAGATAAGAAGGGTCAGCAACCTCTGATGCTGGTTGTGCATTTGGGAGGACAACGGAAATTGATTTCAACCGGAATTAAATTGATTCCCGATCTATGGTCTGCTGAAAAGCAGGAGATCGTAGATATGACAGCAAAACAAAAAGCAGCTCTCGAGAAGAAGTTTGGGTCTGTTGTTCCTCCAAAAAGCTATCTGCTGCAATATCAGGATGACTTACTTGAAATCAGAAATAAAGTCAGACAAACTGAAGAGGGATTTCGAGCAAAAGAAGAACCTTATGACCTTGAAATGCTGATAACAAAGATCAAGGAAACCAAAAAGGAGGTAATCAAAAAAACTGAGCCAACAGAGTTAGTCTATGATTTTATCGATCAATACA
>CALRRX020000138.1:0-7480 GCA_943370675.1 Reyranella massiliensis 521
AGATAAAGCGATTGCCATCTAGACCCATGTGATCCTGGGCGAGTTTGATTGGGCCAAATTGGCTTACATTTTCCCAAGTCCAAGTACGGCCCTCTGCACCATTTCCTCTTCGGAACGTCCACTCTAGGATCATGTGATTTTCATCCAGATACAAATCATAGGCATCCCCCGGGGTGTAGCCCATGCCTGGAGCTTTAGGTTCGCCGGTATTATACACGATGGTTAGTTTGGTCGAATTAGTTCCTTTTAGAGGAGAGGCCACATTTTCCGCAGTTTCAAACGTATATCCTGAATCCCAAGCCAGCTGAAATGGCATCATCGCCCAGTATTTGTCATTGATAAATGCTCCGTCCTGCTTGGGTAGAGAGTCGGCAGTCAGGCTGTAAGTAAAACTGGTGTCCGCATCGGCAAAATAGACTGTGCTGTCTTTAATGTTCCATTTCCAATCTCGGGAGACGACATTGACAGAGTCGCGCTGCACATTCCAAGTGTAAGCGATCGAGTTGATTTGGTCAAAATTCTCAAAGCCATACGCTTTTGCTACTTTGAAAGGGAGGGTGTCCGGTAGTTCTGGTTTCTGCTGACATGCAACAAGACTTCCAAAAAGGGCTAAAATCAGGAGATGTTTTTTCATGGGAAAAGGTTAGTGGAGAAGTGTTTAAAACTGATGTGATTCACGTTTGTTTTGAAAGCCAAGCCTTCAATTTAAGGTATTCTAGTCGCTCGTAAAGGGGTAAAATAACCGGAAGGAAATTATTCAGGATAAGCATTATCCGGAAAAGGGACGAGGGAAAAATCCTCTTTTTGCCGGCAAGTGCTCCTTCAATCATTTTCGTTGCTACGGTTTCTGGATTCTGACGTGGAAATGCTTTTGGGATCTGATTTCCGGCTGCTTTAAAAAATCCAGTGCTAGTCGCGATCGGGAAAGCTAAGGTGAGCCAATCTCCGGATTGTTCAGACCAAACCGTCCTTGCCCATTGCAATAAGGAGGACTTCGTCGCGCCATAAAGGCTGTAACCGGGAACAGACCAAAAAGCCATGGCGGAACAGGTAATCACATGCCTGAATTTTTTCTTGGGAAAAAGGGCATTCAATTCCATTCCCAGCTGGATAGGAGAGAAGACATTCAGTTGGAAAAGGGTTTCCATATTTTTCCAATCTTGTTTTTCGGCCGATTGATAGGCTGCTTTTCCCGCATTGGCAAAGCAAAAATCGAGGCTATCCCAGTGATCGCTGACCCAATCCAAAATGGCTTGATTTCCACTTTTCAGACTCAAATCTGTCATAAGAAAACCCTCCAAATCGGGGAATTGGGCTTGAAGTGCTTGGAGGTTTTTCTCCGAAATATCCACAGCCAAAACGTGCTTGGTATGGGGATAGAATTGTTTTACCAGTTCCATACCTATCCCCGAACCAGCTCCTGTTATGATCACTCGAGCATGTTTAGCTGAAGTCATCCCCATAGGTTGGTTCTGGAAAATAAATCGAGAAGGGCTTGACCTTTACGGCCATCAAGGGCTTGATTCCTCTGATATCAGGAAAAAAATCAGGGTCTAGATCCAATTTTTGAACTTTGGCTAGTTTGCCCCATCCACTGCCATAGGGCTTAGTTATAAATTTCACCTTATTCAAAGTTTGGCAGAGCCGAAGAGGGAGGAAGGTGGTGGAAACAGGAAAGGAGAGTCCACCATGGGAAATCTCCGCTGAAAAAACGGTTTTTGATCCGCTTTTAATTCCGATGATGTCTTTGCCGTTTTCTTTTTCCCAGGTGAAGGGAAGGGTCTCTTTGGGAATTCCCCAGTTTTTTCGACCATTGAGCGTGCTGGCTTCCGAGTCGACATAGATTCTGGTGATGGCCTGCATCTTGGATTTTCGAAATTTCCCTGGGATGATCAGGAGCTCCCGATAAGGACCGACCGGGGATTCCTGGTAATCTACCAGCATCACATAGCCTAGCCCACCCCTGAATTTGCCTTTCAACTGTTTAGGAAGGTGCCCGTGTTCCTCTACCCATTCTTTCTTGAAGTTAAAGATCAAAATGATCCCCTCTCCTTTGAGTTTCCAAGGTGCGGGGGCTTCAAGGACCAGGTGAAGGTCTTGGAGGATCGTGTTTTCAGGCATAGGGCGATGGGCTTATTGCGGTCCAGCCACCGTCTACAATGAGCGTTTGACCGGTGATGTGCCTTGCTTCATCTGAAAGGAGAAAAGAAGCGGCAGCAGCGATGTCTTCTGGAGCTGCAGGGCGTCCGATTGGGGTCAGTTTAGACCAAGTGCTTGCATAGTCAGGATCTGAGGTGGTTCGCTCGGTGAGGGTGGCTCCTGGAGCGATGGTATTGATTCGTATGCCAAAAGGGGCGAGTTCGAGCACCAGGTTTTTGGCGAGCATTTCGATCGCAGCCTTGCTCATGGCGTAGGCAGCGAGATTTTCATGGCTTTGATGGGCAGTCACAGAAGAGGTGAGTAAAATAGCTCCACCCGATTCTTGTTCCTTCATGACTCTAGCGGCCGCTTGAGTTAGGAAAAAGGTGCCTGCTTGATTGACCCGGGATACTTCCATGAAATCTTCCCAAGTGTAGTCCAAAAATCCTCCAAAAAGCGTGATTCCAGCATTGCAGACGACTTGATCCAAGGTACCAAACTCACTTTTTGCCAATCCGATCAGTTCTGAAATGACTTCCATCTTAGCAGAGTCGCCAGAGCAACCGATGACTTTCACTCCTCCCATTCGCGAAAGAGTGGCTACGGCTTCTTCGGTCAGGCTTTTCTCCAGGTCGTTGAGTATGACGTGAGAGCCATTTTCCAATAGCTTGCGAGCAATGGCAAGTCCGATTCCCTGACCTGCACCGGTGACGATGGCTACTTTTGGGTTTTTCATTTTTATATGAGAAAAGACCTGGTAGGTTTTCAAAACCTGCCAGGTCTAGGTCTATTCAACTCAATGTGAATCTCTTTTTACCTCTGAGCCAGAGGCTCCCTGAAGGAAGTCAAAATCCACTCCCTCGTGTGCTTGATTGACTTTGTCCAAAAAGAGGTTGACGTAACCTCTTTCGTAGGGAAGTTGGGTTGGCACAAAGTCCTTTCTTCTTGCTTCAAATTCCTCTTCGGAAATCAGCAAGTTTAGCGTTCTGTTGGGTACGTCAAGTTCGATCATATCTCCATTTTGGACAAAAGCCAAAGGACCTCCAATTGCGGATTCAGGTGATACGTGAAGGACGACTGTTCCAAAGCCCGTTCCGCTCATCCTTCCGTCGGAGATTCTGACCATGTCTTTTACCCCTTTTTCTAGGAGTTTTTTTGGCAGACCCATGTTGCCTACTTCTGGCATTCCTGGATAGCCTTTTGGTCCCACATTTTTCATCACCATGACACAGGTCTCGTCAATGTCCAAATCTGGATCATCCACTTTTGCTTTGTAGTCATCGATATTTTCAAATACGACTGCCCTTCCGGTATGCTTGAGCAGGCTTGGTGTGGCGGCAGAAGGTTTGAGAACCGCGCCATTTGGGCAGAGGTTGCCTTTGAGCACTGCGATGCCGGATTCGGGTTTGATTGGATTTTCTAGGGTGCCTATGAGGTTTCTATCCCAGCATTCGGCTTTGGCGATATTTTCACCGATGGTTTTCCCGTTGACCGTAATGGCGTCGGTATGGAGGTGTTTTTGTATTTCTCTCATTACCGCTGGTAGTCCGCCTGCATAGAACAAATCTTCCACCCAATGCTCTCCCGAAGGCTGTACATTGGCGATTAATGGGATTTTTGCGGAAAAATGATCAAAATCTGTCAGGTCAAGCTCGACGCCGATACGTTTGGCGATAGCAGTGAGATGCAGGATGTAATTGGTCGAACCTCCCACCGCGGCATTAACCATGATGGAGTTTTCAAAGGCTTTTCTGGTCAGGATTTTATCCATCGTGAGGTCTTCTTTGACCATTTCCACGATACGCATCCCCGCTAGGTGAGCTAGAACTTTTCTTCTAGAATCTGCTGCCGGGATCGTGGCATTGTCAGGTAGGGCCAGGCCAAGTGCTTCAACCATGGCGGCCATGGTGGAGGCGGTGCCCATCGGTGCGCAGTGTCCGACAGACCTGGACATAGAGGATTCCACCTCGATCATGTCTTCTTGGGTGAGTTTGCCCACTTTATAGTCTTCTGCAAATCTCCAGATGTCAGAGGTTCCGATTTTTTTTCCTCTAAATCGGCCCACCAGCATTGGTCCACCAGAAAGTACGAGTGTTGGAAGGTTGACAGAGGCGGCGCCCATGACCAAAGAAGGAGTGGTTTTATCACATCCGCACATCAGAACGACGCCGTCCATCGGATTGGCGCGGATGCTTTCTTCCACGTCCATAGAGGCCAGATTGCGGAAAAGCATCGCGGTAGGTTTGATGGAGCATTCGCCGAGAGACATCACTGGGAATTCAAGCGGAAAGCCACCTGCCTCCCAGATTCCCCGCTTGAGTGCCTCGGCCAAATCCCTGAAATGAGCATTGCAGGGAGTGAGTTCAGACCAGGTATTGCAGATGCCGATTACTGGTTTTTCTCCTGTAAAAAGGTGGTGAGGGAGTCCTTGATTTTTCATCCAGGAACGGTAAATGATGCCGTCTTTGCCGGTGCGTCCGTACCATTCTTGGCTACGGAGTTTTTTCTTGGTCATAGGTTGAAGATGGGTTGTAAGTATTGGCCAAGAAGTTACCAAAAAATCGGTGAAATGGGCAAAAGGGATTTGCCAAAGGGGAAAAGAATCCTTTGGGAAAGATGATTCTTTGGAGAGATCAGGCTGATTCGATTTCGGAAAGTGCGACAGCTAGTGATTCCAGATCAATGGTGAAGTCTGTCATAATGGTGTCCTTGTGATCGCCCTGATTAACCGTGTAGAAGTAGGGGAGTTCCAAAGCAGAAGCCAAATTGAAATAGCACTGGGTGATGGCATCTCCCACATTTCTGAGTTCGAGGACTTTGGCTGTTTTGGGGAGAAAGAGCATGTTAGTCAGCGCAGCACCGTGCAAGCAGACCAAAAGGCTGGTTTCGGACATCAGTTGTATTTGCTCCAAGAGCGATAGCTTTTCAGCATAGACAATCTCAAATCCCTGATTTCGGAGAAAATTTTCTACTTCTTGTTCGTTGTGAGCTTTTCGCTTTGGAGCCAGTTTTCTGCTGATGTACACCTTTTTCCAAGGGGCTTGGACAGGATGTAAGGATAGTCTTTCTCTGGTTTTTTTCGCTAATGGCTCAAAAAAATTAGGGAAAGTGGCTGTTCTGGCCGTGAGCGTCAGTTCAGAAATCTTGAGGTTTTCATTTTTTGCAAAAAAAATAACCTCCAGTCCTGCCAGTTTCAGGGAGTCTGTCACATACCTCAGCTTCTCGAAGGATTGAGGAAGTAAAATTGGAGAATCTGGAGCAAGTTCCTTCCCTTCCCAGATTCTGGGTAGACAGTCAGTCATCCAATGGAAATAATTGTCGCTCCACTCGTCTGTCACCCAAATGGCTTTTGCGATTTTTCTCCATTTTTTGGGAATGCTGAGGACGATTCGCTTGGCAAACTGAACAGGCCCAAGGTTGGCATTGTGGGTTCTAGAAGCAAGAAAATTCAGGGATTTAGGATCAAAGACAGTGTCTTCCAAGATCCAACAATCATTTACTTGAATCGGAGAAAGCCGTTGAAAAGTGACCTCCAAGGATGGCTTGAAAAGTGCCTCATCACCTGATTTTAGGTTGAGGGGAAGAGTTCTCTTGACGGTGATTTCCTGAATCAATTCAAAAAAGAGTTAAATGAAAAGGAGCCGGTGGGATCACAGGCTCCTTCGAGATATTAGTGGATTCGCTCGATTTTGGCGCCCAAGGCATTGAGTCGCTCGTCAATGTTTTGATATCCTCGGTCAATCTGTTCGATATTGTCGATGATAGAAGTTCCATTCGCAGACATTGCAGCGATCAAAAGCGCTACCCCAGCGCGGATATCCGGGGAAGTCATTCGAATGCCTCGGAGTGGATATTTTCTATCCAAACCGATAACCGTAGCACGGTGAGGATCGCAAAGGATGATCTGCGCACCCATGTCGATCAGTTTATCCACGAAGAAGAGTCGCGATTCGAACATTTTCTGATGAACGAGTACTGTTCCTTTAGCTTGAGTGGCTGTCACCAAGACAATAGAAAGCAAGTCAGGAGTAAATCCTGGCCAAATCTGATCTGCCACCGTCAAAATCGACCCATCAATGAAGGTTTCGATTTCATAATGCTTTTGAG
Organism: Reyranella massiliensis 521; assembly: GCA_943370675.1. GTDB lineage: Bacteria > Bacteroidota > Bacteroidia > Cytophagales > Cyclobacteriaceae > Algoriphagus. The sequence continues at coordinate 6,247 of CALRRX020000138.1, forward strand.
CAGGAACAAAAATGTCATCGCCTCTGAATTCAAGCTTGATGCCCATTCTACGGAAGGTGTCAGGAATGATCCCTAGACGATGAATCTGGCAGTCTTTGATCGTGATTTCGGACTGGGTCATGGCTGCCAGACCAATGAATGATCCGATTTCGATCATGTCAGGCAGCATGGTATGAGACGTGCCTCCAAGCACTTTTACCCCATCGATGTGGAGAAGATTGGAGCCTACGCCGGTGATTTTTGCACCCATGCGGTTGAGCATGTCGCAAAGCTGCTGAAGGTAAGGTTCGCAGGCGGCATTGTAAATGGTGGTTTTCCCTTCCGCCATCACAGCAGCCATCACGATATTGGCAGTACCGGTTACTGAAGCCTCATCGAGAAGCATGTAGGTGCCTTTCAGATTTTTTCCATCGATGTGGAAAATCTCATTTTTGGAATCATAGTGAAATTCAGCTCCGAGTTTTTGAAATCCATAGAAGTGGGTATCCATTCTTCGGCGACCGATTTTGTCTCCTCCCGGTTTGGAGAGTTTTCCTTTCCCAAATCTGGCCAAGAGTGGCCCGAGGATCATCACTGAACCACGAAGCGCAGAGGCTTTCTTTAGAAAATCTTCTGTTTCGAGGTAGTCAAGGTTGACCTCGTCGGCTTGAAATTCATAAGACTCAGGCCCGAGTTTATGGACTTTGACGCCCATATCTGCCAAAAGTTCGATCAGCTTATTGACGTCCCGGATGTTGGGTACTTTATGTATAGTGACTTTTTCGGAAGTCAGCAATACTGCGCATAGGATTTGGAGTGCTTCATTTTTTGCACCCTGAGGTATGATTTCCCCTTTTAGACGGTGTCCTCCTTCTACTTTGAATGATGCCATTTATCTTATCTGCGTTTTTTGAAGCCGTTGCTGCGATGTTTTTTTCCACCGTGATTCTGGTGTTTTTTCTTTTGCTGCTCTTCCTCGATATGAGGGATTTTGAAGTCCCGTCGGGTGTTGGATTCGAAGAGCGCGTTTTCTCTTACTTTCTCCAAGTCGATATGTAAACGTCCTTTGGATAGGGTCTTGATGTCATCGAGGATGATGCCATCGTCAAAATTGTCTCTGTTCCAAGTAGAGTGGAAGCTGCGCATCAGCTGACCGATGTAGATGATGGCATTTTCTTGCTCTTCGTCATTCTCGATTTCGATGGCTTTTTCGATCAGTTTCTCGATGTTTCTGCCGTAATGCTTGAATTTCACC
>CALRRX020000139.1:0-7446 GCA_943370675.1 Reyranella massiliensis 521
CAATTGGACAACTTGGAAAGTAAAATAAATCAACCAAGTGCTGAGACACTGACATTTTGGAAAAAGATCAAAAAGATCGGAGGCGACGCTCCCAAAATAGATCCAAAAGACATTGTCTTTATCTCCGTGAGAGATACCGAAGAACCAGAGGATTTTTTGATCAAGAAATACGGAATAAAAAACTTCAGCACCGCTGAGGTAAGGGAATTGGGGATTTCGAAAGTTGCCAAAGAGTCACTACAGCTATTGAAAGACTGCGATCAGCTTTACATTTCTTTTGATGTGGATAGCTTAGACAGCTCCATTTCTGTGGGAACAGGCACTCCTGTCCCCAATGGTCTAACAGTGGAAGAAGCGATCCAGCTCAATGCAGAATTGATCAAGGACAAACGGGTCTGTTGCTGGGAAATCGTGGAAGTAAACCCAACCCTCGACACCGAAAACACCATGGCCGAAATCGCTTTTGATGTCTTGGAAATCACTACAAAGTCGCTGGTGGATAATTTCTGATTTTGCCACAAAGAACACCAAGAAACACAAAGAAATGGGAACATTTAACCACTTAAGCGAGGATGAACTGAGCAAAATTGTTTTGGGTGTTGCAATAGACATCCATTCTCAACTTGGGCCTGGACTTTTGGAAAATGTTTACAAACAAGCCTTATTTCATAAGCTAACTAAAGCAGGACTTTTTGTAGAAATGGAAAAAAATATGCCTATTCAACTAGATGATTTAATCCTAGATCTAGGTTACAAAATCGATCTTTTGGTAGAAAACAAGTTAGTGTTGGAACTAAAATCGGTTAAAGAAATATCTAACGTACATGTTGCTCAAATAATTAACTATTTAAAACTGGGCAAATTCAAATTAGGTCTAATCTTAAATTTCAATGTTTATCAATTAAAGTCAGGCATCAAACGAGTCATTCTAACAGAAGGGCCTAGGTCCTTTTGATTGATTTTCTTTGTGTACCTTCGCGTTCTTTGCGGTTAATACTTCAGTCAAATGAACTTTCAAGAATCCATTATCCAGGGCATTCAGCTCGCATTCCAGAATATATTCAATCACGATTTGCCAATAGAGCAAATTGCCCTTACCCCCACCAAAAAGGAATTTGAAGGAAGCTATACCTTCGTGGTTTTTCCTTTTTTGAAAGTATCTCAAACCACCCCTGAAAATACAGGCAATCTAATCGGTGAATACCTCAAGGCGAATGTGTCTGCGGTATGTGACTTTAACGTGGTCAAGGGTTTCCTGAACCTTGTCTTGAATGAAAATGTGTGGGTGGATCTTTTTCAAAAAATCTACAGCCAACCTAACATTGGCCAACTTCCCTCAAACGGGCAAAAGGTCATGGTGGAGTATTCCTCCCCCAACACCAACAAACCACTGCACTTAGGACATTTAAGAAATAACTTCCTAGGCTATTCGGTGGCTGAAATCCTCAAAGCCAACGGTTATGAAGTCATTAAAGCCAACTTGGTCAATGATCGCGGAATTCATATCTGCAAATCCATGGTTGCTTACCAGCACTTCGGAAATGGAGAAACGCCGGAGATCTCAGGGTTAAAAGGCGACCATTTAGCAGGTAAATACTATGTCAAGTTTGACGTCGAATACAAAAACCAAATCAAAGAACTCATTGCTGGTGGCCAGTCAGAAGAGGATGCCAAGAAAAATGCTCCACTCCTACTTGAAGCACAGGAAATGCTCCGCAAATGGGAAGCGGGTGACGAAGCGGTGGTCTCCCTTTGGAAGCAGATGAACGCTTGGGTTTATGCCGGATTTGACGCGACTTATCGCAAAATGGGTGTCAACTTTGACAAGTTTTACTACGAGTCGGACACTTATTTACTCGGAAAAGATATTGTGGAAGAAGGCCTCGCAAAGGGAGTCTTTTTCAAAAAGGAAAATGGATCGGTTTGGGTAGATCTAACGGATGAGGGATTGGATGAAAAGCTTGTGCGAAGAGCAGACGGAACATCAGTCTACATCACGCAAGACTTAGGGACAGCCGATTTGAAATACAAAGATTTTCAAATCGATAAATCAGTCTATGTAGTTGGTAATGAGCAGGATTATCACTTTGATGTCCTATTTAAGATCATGCGGAAATTAGGTCGCTCTTACGGATCTGGACTTTACCATCTTTCCTATGGTATGGTGGATTTGCCTACTGGAAAAATGAAGTCCCGTGAAGGTACTGTCGTGGATGCAGATGATCTGATTCAAGAAATGATCGATACGGCAGAGCATCACACCAAAGAACTCGGAAAAATCGAAGGCTTTTCTGAAGAGCAAGCAAAAGAGCTTTATGAAATCCTTGGATTAGGTGCATTGAAGTATTTCTTGCTAAAAGTAGACCCTAAAAAACGGATGCTCTTTAACCCTCAAGAATCGATCGAATTCCAGGGTTACACTGGTCCTTTTGTGCAATATTCCCATGCACGAATTGCCGCTATTCTCAGAAAAGCAGAGCAAATCGGTGTGGATTACCAGAATGGCGATTTTTCTGGAATCACTGAATTAGCCGAATCCGAAACAGCCTTGATCCAGATTTTGAATGACTTTAACAAAAAAATCAAAACAGCTGCGGAAGACTATTCACCAGCTGTAATCGCTCAGTATCTGTTTGACTTAGCAAAAGAATACAACCGATTCTATGCTGATCTGCCAATTTTCCATGAGAAAGATCTGGCTATTCAGGCCTTCCGAGTGGCACTTTCGGCACAAACAGCCAAAACAATCAAAAGAGGAATGAGTTTGCTCGGTATACAAGTCCCAGAACGAATGTAAAAATGAAAACAATCCTACTCACAATCAGTGTACTTCTTCTTGCCTGCGGCAAAACCCTGGAACGTCCCACAGATGAAGCAAGTTTTCACCCAACTTACGATCAAACTATGGAAAGTTCATTCTATGATTTCAAAATGAAAGATATCAACGGTAAAGAAGTTGATTTTTCATCCTTCAAAGGAAAAAAACTCCTCATAGTAAATGTTGCTTCAAAGTGTGGCTACACCAAGCAATACGCACAGCTCCAGGAACTTTATGCTAACCACAGTGACAAAATCATGGTCTTGGGCTTCCCTGCAAACAATTTTGGAGGACAAGAACCAGGCTCGAATGAAGAGATCAAGGAGTTTTGCTCCACAGAATATGGAGTGACTTTTCCGATGTTTGAAAAAGTTTCAGTAAAAGGATTCGACAAGCATCCACTCTATAGATGGCTTTCTGATGCCAAGCAAAATGGCTGGAATAATGAAGAACCAAGCTGGAACTTCTGCAAATACTTCATCAATGAAAAAGGAGAACTTGTGAAGTTTTTCCCTTCCTCCGTCAAACCATTGGATGAGGAAATTTTGAAACTGATCGAAGCTTGATCTGACTGAAATTACTTTGAAAAAAGAGATTACCACTAAAAAAGAGGCCTGGCTGCATGCAGTCAGGCTTCGTACTTTACCCTTAGCGCTTGCCAGTATTCTGGCAGGCTCATTTTTAGCCTATTGGCAAAACTCCTTTCGCTTGGAGATTTTGGCATTAGCTGCTTTAACCACCATTTTTTTGCAGATACTTTCCAATTTGTCCAATGATTACGGAGACACCGTGCATGGTGCGGATTCTGTCGATCGTCAAGGTCCAGTCAGAGCTGTTCAATCCGGAATAATTTCATTGGCAGAGATGAAAAAAGCCATGTACCTGTTTGGATTTCTTTCCCTGATTTCAGGGCTACTATTGATTTATTTTGCCTTGGAAGACTGGAGATTATTTCTTCTCTTTCTAGGAATTGGATTAGCTGCAATTTGGGCAGCGATTACTTACACTTCAGGTAGCAATCCCTATGGTTATGCAGGATTAGGAGATATCTCAGTGTTTGTCTTCTTTGGATTGACAAGCGTATTGGGTACTTATTTTCTACATACGCTGAGCTTTGAGCCTTTAGCAGTTTTGATTGCCATTTCCTTGGGGAGTTTTAGCACGGCTGTACTCAACATCAACAATATCAGAGATATAGAATCCGATAAAAAAGCAGGCAAAAAGTCAATTCCTGTTCGAATAGGCCGAGAAATGGCTGTCCGTTACAATTGGGTGCTTATTGGAACCGGATATGTAAGCCTACTTCTATTTGCAGGACTCAGTTCCTCTATTTTCCCACTTTTGGCTTTCCTCGCTTTACCCTTGATGATCAAAGTGGGTATTGGAGTACAAAAAGCCCAATCCTCAGAGGCGACCGACCCATTTTTGAAAAAGATGGCTATCAGCACCTTGCTGTGGACCATTCTTTTTGGAATAGGTACAATGTTTTAATCCGAACTGATAAAAGTCAAGTTTATAGAGGTTGTTATTCTTTATTTTAGGATAACAAAACCCAAAAGCTATGATCAGCATCTTCGTGCCATTTGATTTTTCAACAACGGCAACTAACGCCTTAAACTTTGCCAAAAGCCTGGCAACCAATTATTCCAAAATTTCAATCACTATCCTTCACGTAGTAGAGATACCTCTTACAACGGGAGCTGGTGCGATGGGTGGAGGACTGGATCCTATCCCTGATTTTGAAAATCAACTTTTCTTCAAAGAGCTCATTGAGTTGAGAAAAAAACAACTTGAGGCGCTCGAAAAGGAATATGTTCATTCAGAAATCACATTGAAGACCCAGCTGATTCTTGGAAATGCATTCAAAGGAATTTCAGACGCTATCCATGAGGCTAACCCAGACTTAGTCGTGATGGGATCAAAAGGAACGTCCGGTTTGGAAGAAATTGTGGTAGGTAGCAATACTGAAAAAATTGTAAGGACTTCTCCTTGTCCTGTCATCACCATCAAAAGCGAGACTCATGTCAACTCCATGAAAAAGGTGGTATTTGCCTCTGATTTTAGGGATTCTGCAGATGAGGTAGCTGCTCGTATTAAAAGAATTCAAAATTTATTTGACGCTCAGTTTTACTTCGTAGTGGTTAATACTCCCGGAAATTTCGAGTCAACCAGAGACTCGATGGCCAGAATCCGAACCTTCGTTCACAAGCATAACTTTGAGAATATAAAAGCGGAGATTTACAATTCATTAAGTGAGGAATCCGGTATCCTCGAATTCGCAGACGATATAGATGCGGATTTGATTGCCATGACCACTCACGGACGGACAGGACTTCTTCACCTCCTCACCGGAAGTATCGCAGAAGATGTGGTTAATCATTCCAAAAGGCCAGTGTGGACATTTAAGACCAACTAAAGAGAATTACTTACCTTTGAAGCCTGTCAAAAGACGGGCTTTTTTTATGAAAGTAAACCCATGAGCAAAAAAAACAACGACTGGAAAAAACGAGATGGAGTGGTCTATTCCACCTCGGATAATTTTGAATACAACTCAGGAGACGAGGATGCAGTAGAGACCCTGCCTCCTTCCCAGCAAAAACTTAAGGTACTTCTAGACAAAAAAGCCAGAGCTGGAAAGCAGGTAACTCTAGTGGAAGGATTTGTAGGAAGTGAGGATGATCTCAAAGAACTCGGTAAACTGCTTAAAAATAAGTGCGGTGTGGGTGGGACAGCCAAGGATGGAGAGATTTTGATCCAGGGTGACCACAGGGATAAAGTATTGCAGGTATTACAGCAGGCAGGATATGGGGCAAAAAAAGCAGGTGGCTGATTGTTCATGTATTGGTTTTTCAGGCTAAAGCTTCTTCCCTACCTCCCTATTTTAATTAGCGAAGCATCGGGTATTCGTCAAAAAGGGATCAAACTCCCATCACTTGCTGAGAACTTATTGCTAGGAACTGGGACCTCCACAATTTTGATCTTAGGAGAATCCACAGCTGCAGGAGTAGGTGCTAGCACTCAAGAAAACACGCTTGCTGGTAATTTTTACCGAGTCTTGGGGACCTCTTGGAAAATCAAAAACAGCGGAAAAAACGGACTAAAAGCAGGCAAAGCCTACGACTACTATAAAAATTCAGCCTTTTCGCCATCAGGGAACATTACCGGCTTAGTTCTATTTTTAGGAGCAAATGATTGCTTCAAGCTGACTGCCCCATCAGTTTTTTACCGACAGCTCAAAAGCTTGATAGACCAAATTTCATCTGAAACACATCCTGAATGGATCTATTTAGCAGATATCCCACCGGTCCATCTTTTCCCAGCTTTTTCCTTGAGGATGAGGTCATTTTTGAATGAGCAACGAAGTTTTCTGCAAAAAGAAATGGCTAAACTATCAAAAGAAAATCCCAAGGTGGTATTTGAGCCTATTACTCTGGATTTGAGTCCTGATTTTTTTTCTCAAGACTTGATTCATCCATCGGATTTGGGCTATCAAAAAATAGCGGAGTTTGCCGTGGATGGAATTCGAAGAGCAGGATTTATTTAACCTTCAGGGCTAGTTTTAACCTTCAATTTCTGCAAGAAGCTCTTCATACCAAGCCTCTCCGTATTTTCTCACCAATGCATCTTTAAGGAATCTGTAAAGAGGAACTTGGAGGCTTTTGCCTAACTGACAAGCCGGATCACAAATATGCCAACGGTCATAATTCAACGCATCAAATTCATCGTACTTGGTAACACGAATAGGATATAGATGACAGGAAATGGGTTTTTTCCAAGAGATTTTCCCATCTAGGTAAGCTTGCTCGATACCGCATTTTAGAATCCCTCGTTCATCATACAACGCGTAAGCACATTCACGATTCTCTCCGATTGTTGGAGTTCCTTTGTCCCCATCCTTATCTATCACCCAAGTGCCTTGCGCTTCGATGGCCTTTCGTCCTTCCTCGGTGATGTAATCTTTAACGATTGGGTAGATTTCTTCAAGAATTTTGGTCTCCTCATCTTCTAAAGGAGCACCAGCATCACCTTCTACACAGCAGGCCCCTTTGCATGCTTCTAAATCACAGACAAAAAAATTCTCTTTTATATCGTCAGACAAGACCGCGTTTCCTACCAGAATCATACAATATCCAAATTTTGCCAAAGGTAAGTATATTCAAGAAGGTCTACCAATGGGATCTAGGTAGGGATAAAAAAAGAACCGCCCCTTTCGGAGCGGCTCAACCCAGCACTATGAAGAAAAGCTAATTAAGCCTTTATGATAGTAGAACAGCCTTATGTTGATAAAGTTTTCCTAACTCAAAAAAAAATTCATTTTTTTTTCAAAAAAGTGGCAGATCATTCATCTGACGAAGTCCCAAACTGTCCATATGCTTAAAATGAAACAGGCAAAATGCGAATCATTTTGACCCTTGCCGACTTACCTTGGTAAAAGAAATTCATTTGAGCCTTTGCATCAGCTCTGCATCGCTTCTTAAAAAGAAAGTGGTCGACAGAATCCTTAAAATGGTCAAGTTCCCAAATCCTTTCCTTTAAATTACCGTACTTTGCAGAGTGCAAGTCGTCTTGTCGCTCTCAGGATGAAAATCAGGAGGGAGGAAAGTCCGGGCAACATAGAGCACCATACT
>CALRRX020000140.1:0-7399 GCA_943370675.1 Reyranella massiliensis 521
TTTGGACGATTCAAGACGTGTGATTTTTGAGAAAACGTCCACTCATCAGACGATTCAAACGGTCAGGTTTGAGACCCCGTTGAAGACCAATCGGTTGACTTTCGAATTTGAAAAAAGAGTTGAATCTGTTCCTGTTAGTTTGTTTGGAATAAGCTGTTTTGAGACAAAAAATTGAGGTGTCGATGAAGATGGGATTTTCAACTAGATGGTTTTTAATGTGCTGGATTTGTATCGTGTTTTTTTCACCAAACACGGCCTTTTCTCAGACGCATAATTCCTTTGATCCTTTAGATTTTAGCGGAAGGGTCATGCCAGTTCCTCAGGATCACAAGTTTATTGACCCAGGGTATTTCGTTTGGTGCGGCTCGGTTACCAAGGGGGACGATGGCAAGTTTTACATGATGTATTCTCGCTGGCCACTCACGGATGGATTTGAATCCTGGCCGGTCACTTCCGAGATTGCGGTGGCGGTCTCTGATGAGCCAGGAGGACCGTTTAAGCATGTGAAAGTGGCCTTGAAAGCTCGAGGAACAGCATTTTGGGATGGTTCGGCCACGCACAATCCCGCTGTGGTGAAGCACCAAGGGAAGTATTACCTCTATTACATGGGCACTAGCAATGACCTCCCCATTAAAAAACACGAATCCTACACGGATACCTGGTGGCGCTACCGCAATACCCAGCGAATCGGTGTGGCCGTAGCGGATAAGCCAGATGGAGAGTGGACCCGATTCGACAAGCCGGTATTAACGGTCAGTTCTGATCCTAAGGCTCCCGATGCGCTGATGGTATCCAATCCTGCAGCGACTTTTGATGATCAGGGTAGGGTCATTTTGCTTTATAAGCAAGTGGGAAAAACAGACAAAATCAATGGTGGATCAGTCCGGTTTGGCGTGGCTTTTTCAGACTCTCCTTTTGGTCCTTTTGAAAAGCACGATCAACCCATCTTTGAAGTGCAGGATGGAGGAAAAGACTGGATGGTAGCTGAAGATCCGTTTGTGTGGTTTCATCAAGGTCAATACCATGCCATCGTGAGAGATGTGATCGGGAAGTTTACCGGAGACGAAGGTGCTTGGGCACTTATGGTTTCCCATAACGGTACCGACTGGCAGTCGGCTAAGCATCCCAAGGTGATCGGCAGTACCTTTTTTTGGGAAGGAGGAATTCCTTCGGCATCCAAGCTCGAGCGACCCTGCCTTTACCTTGAGAATGGGGTGCCTATCTACCTCTACGGAGCCACGCGAGCGGACAAAGAACAAACTCTTTCCTTCAATGTGGCTGTACCCTTAAAGCTCCCACAATAATCATTCAGTACGTTTTTAACTTTATCAACTAGTTTACCATGAGTCTTTTATCTCACCGACTTTGCTTGCTCTTTATCTTTTGGATGTTTCAGTTATCACTATTGCATGGACAGCAAGCGAACCTTGATGCCTACCATGTAGTCTGGACTTCTCAAAGTAAAAATGCCTCTGAATCCATGCCTTGTGGAGGCGGTGACATCGGGCTGAATGTCTGGGTAGAAAAGGGAGAAATCCTCTTTTACCTCTCTCGGGCTGGTGCCTTTGACGAAAACAATGTCTTTCCCAAACTAGGGAGAGTGAGGTTGAAACTGACTCCCAATCCCTTTGATGGCGGGGAGTTTAAGCAGGAGCTCAAACTCCAACAGGGATTTGTGGAGATCACAGGAAAAAAGGAGGGCAAAAGCACCTTGGTCAAAATCTGGGTGGATGTTTTTCGTCCGGTGGTTCACGTAGAGACCGAAAGCACTTCCCCGATCTCAGTGGAGGCTACATACGAAAGCTGGAGGTTTGCCGACTTGGAATGGACCAAACCGAGTCAGACTTGGGCGAGTCTTGGATATCGGGACGCTCCATTTAACGCCACCATCCGAGCGGATTCTATTCAATTTGAGGAAAATAAAGTCCTTTTTTACCATCGAAATCGGGACGAATCCCTTTTTGATCTCACCGTAACGCAGCAGGGGCTGGATTCGGTGAAAAGCCAGCTTTGGAACCCCTTGAAAAACCTGACTTTTGGAGGATCGATGTACAGTCAGCAAATGAAGCCGGCTGGTACAACCTCTGGCACCTATGCCGATACCCCTTACAAAGGCTGGAAGCTAAAAAGTGTCAAACCTTCCACTAAAAATCAGTTGCAGGTTTTTTTGCATATCGATAAAGCGCCATCGGTTGAGGTATGGAAAGCAGGATTGGTAGAAATTGAAAAAGAAAATCTTACCGCACAAAAAACAGCTAAGCAAAAGACCCAAGACTGGTGGGCCGCCTTTTGGAATCGAAGCTACATCTTCATCAATCCGGATAAGGTAGATCCTACCTCTCCTCAATGGCAGGTGGGACGCAATTACCAGCTTTTCAGGTATCAACTAGGATGCAATGCCTACGGAGATTATCCGACCAAATTCAACGGGGGACTTTTCACCTTTGATCCCGGATTTATAGATCAAAATCTGCCTTTTTCGCCCGATCACCGCAACTGGGGAGGAGGAACGCATACCTCTCAAAATCAGCGTTTGGTGTATTTCCCTATGTTCAAAAGTGGGGATTTTGACATGCTTCCCGCTCAGCTCAACTTTTACCTGAGGGCCCTGCGAAATGCAGAGATTCGCACGGAAGTGTATTGGGGACATAAAGGAGCCTCATTTACCGAGCAGCTGGAGCAGTTTGGGTTGCCTCTGGCCACTTCCTATGGCTGGAAAAGACCTGAAAATTTCCCCAAAGGCTTGGAATACAATTACTGGCTCGAGTACCAATGGGACACGCAGCTAGAGTTTGCCTTAATGATGCTCGACTTGGAGCGCTTTAATGGAGAGGACATTAGCAGGTACATTCCATTTATAGAAAGCGGGCTTACTTTTTTCTATGAGCATTACCAATATCAGGCAAACATGCGCAGTCGCTCCACCTTTGATGGAGAGGGAAAATTGATCCTCTATCCAGGTTCGGGTGCGGAGACTTACAAAATGGCCTATAATTCCACCTCGACTATTGCTGCACTCCAAACGATCCTCACCCGATTGCTCCAACTTCCAGATCAATACCTTTCTGAGGAAAAAAGAAAGCACTGGAAAGAGGTCCTGAGCCGGATTCCGTCGATTGCTTTTCGTGAGAAAGAAGGACACAAGACCATCTCACCAGCATGGACATGGGGCCGGATCAACAATCAAGAGATTCCCCAGCTCTACCCGGTTTACCCTTGGGGAATGTACGGAATCGGAAGGCCAGACTTGGAGGTAGCGGTCAATACGTGGAAGTACGGGACAGATGTGCCTATTCAGAAAAACTACATTAGCTGGCATCAGGATGCGATTTTCTGTGCTCGGCTTGGCTTGACCGAGGAGGCTGCAGCCATCACGGTGAAGAAGCTTCAGGATGCGGAAAGGCGCTTTCCTACTTTTTGGGGTCCGGGACATGACTGGGTGCCCGACCACAACTGGGGTGGAAGCGGTATGATTGGGCTTCAGGAGATGCTCATGCAGACTGTGGATGATAAAATTTACCTTTTCCCAGCCTGGCCAAAAGACTGGGATGTGACCTTCAAGCTTCATGCACCCTATAACACCACCGTGGAGGGCGTGCTGAAAGATGGAAAGGTAATCGAACTCAGGGTGACTCCTGAATCAAGAAGAAAGGATGTTCAACTACTTTTTAACTAAATTATACTACCATGAAAAGTAAGCGACACCTTGTTTCTGTAGTTTTTTTACAGCTCGTCTTCGTTTTGATTTCCCCTTTTGCTCAAGCACAAAACCCGCTATTCACTGTCAAACCCAATTACCTCTCAAAGCATGATGTGGTTTACCAAACTCCCGCTTACGAGGGGTTTGAGGGATTTCCTTTGGGAAATGGAGATCTTGGAGGAATGGTCTGGAATACCCACACGGGAATAGAAGTTCAGATCAATAAAAATGACCTTTTTGATCAAGCTCATGAGGAAGATCGGGCCACGCTTCGCGGAGGAGCAAGGCTAACGGTTGACTTGGGCGCTCCCGGTTACGAATGGATTTATCTGGATGACTTTGAGGGTAGGCTCTCACTTCAGCAGGCTGAGGTCTCGCTTCATTCCAAAACTCCATTTTTGGAGAGCCAAATCAATTCGTGGGTTGCTCCTCAGAAAAATGTCTGGGCTTTTCAAATTAAGTCTAAAAGCCTTGGCCACCTGAGCGAGGGTACGAAGCTGCGAGTCTCTCTCGAACGCTGGGGAAGTCGCGCATTTCCGGGTTGGTATGGCTATTTCTCAAAAAATACCAAAAGCGGCATTGGCAATACCAAGACTCTTCTGAAAGGAAACGATCTTGTTTTGGAAGAATCCTTGGATGGATTACAGTTTTCAGTGGTGGTTCGGGCTGTAGGAGAAAAAATGATGCCCGAGATAATCAGCTCCAACCGTCTTGAATTCAATTCGCTTGGAAAAGTTTCTGATCGGGAGCTCACCTTGATCGTGGCTGTGGTTAGCTCCAATGAATCCAATGATCCCACCCAAGAGGCGATTCGACTACTGGATGATTTTGAATCACAAACCATAACCAAGGAAAAAGAGCTTCACCGGGATTGGTGGAATAAGTTTTGGGCTCAATCCTTTGTGCATCTTCCGGATGACTACATCGAAAACATGTACTATCTCCGGAGATACTTGATGGCAAGTTCCTCCCAGGGAAAATTCCCAGTCGTATTTAATGGAGGGCTTTGGACATGGAACCATGACATCCGCAATTGGGTCACGCCACATCATTGGAACACACAGCAGCAATATTGGGGACTTTGCCCCCAAAACGATTGTGAATTGATGCTCCCATACCTGAATACGTATTTCGATTTGATGCCCAAAGCTGAAGCTCATGCAAAAAAACGTGGGGCAGAAAATTCCATTCTTTGGGCTGAAGCACATGATTTTTTCGGGAGTATGACCTTTTGGGACCGAGATGACATGCTTAATAATTTCACTCCAGCCAGTCAGATCGCAGGGCTTTTTTGGGAATACTTTCAGTACACTTCAGATACCTCCTTTTTAGCTGAAAAAGCCTATCCGTTTATGAAAAAAGCGGCTGAGTTTTATGTACAAAAGGTCCAATGGGATAGCTTGAAAAATGAGTATTTCATCTTTCCCTCACAGCCCTATGAAAACCCGAGGTCAAACAACCTTCTAAATCCCGTAACGGATAGAAATGTCATTGTCTCCAACTTTACAAATTGCATCCAGGCAGCTAAGCTCCTCCATACCGATCAGGATAAAATCAACCAGTGGCAGCATATTGTAGACCATCTTTGGCCTATTCCCTATCAGCAAGTCCCCGATCAGGGCGAAGTGATCGCCCATGCATGGAGACCTGACGGCAGTATTTTTCCCAAAATTGAAGAGCGTGGTCGCTGGTTGAGCCATATGAGCGCCAGTACCTCCTCTGTCTTTCCGGCAAACCTTGTCGGACTAGACCAAAAAAACAGCCGTGAGTTCAATGCAATGTTCAACATGATCAATCACCGTTCCCCTGATATCAATGCGATTTCTCCCGAACCTATTGTCGCTGCCCGTCTGGGAATGGGAGATCATGTAGTGGGCATGATGCAAACCGGAATCCGTCGTTTACAGCATTTTCCTCAAGGACTATTTTACAATATCGATCATTGGTATAACCTGTCTATCTACATGGACTCGCTAAAAAGACCCGAGATCACGGCCCAGCGGGATTATATTTATGACGAACGCTCTCAGTATCCGAATAAGTTGCCTGCAAAGCCCTTTATCCAAGCAGGTTTGGAAACCCAAAGTATCTATGGAGCAGCTATCAATGAAATGCTCATTCAGAGTAGTGAAGGTAAAATTCGCCTATTTCCAGCGGTACCTAAGGATTGGGAAACAAGCTTTACCCTATTGGCTCGAGGGGCATTTCTTGTTTCATCTGAGCTAAAGAAAGATGGAACCATACCCGGAGTTCATATTCAGAGCTACAAAGGGACTCGATGCGAGCTTGTAAATCCTTGGCCCGAATCGGAAATTTCTATTGTCAATTTGAATAGTCCCAAGAGCAAGGTAAAGTTTGAAGTCACTGAAAATGAAGTCATCGTTTTTCAGACTTCTCCTGGTCACCACTACCTGATTGTACCCAAAGGGAAGCAGGGTGCAATCGCGCAGACAGTCTTTGAAGGAATACCAAATCAAGCTCCAAAATCATACTACGAGGCAGTTTTGGGGAAAGGAAGGAATTTCTGACATAAATAGAATAGTGATGCATTTTACCCGACCAAATTCTCACATGTAGTTAAAAATTGAGTAGAATCTATCTTCTAGAAACCTAAAAACAAGCTGCGAACTCTGCCGGAGTCAGTCCTAAATGGAAGGGTTTGGTGCCAAAGAGATATCCCAGTTTACAACCTTATCAAAAGATGAAAAAACCTCATTTTATACCATTGGTTCTAATTTTCACGGGTGTCTTCTGCCTAGCAGCCCAAGCAGGATTTTCCCAGCAAAAGAACAACCTCTCCCTCACAGGAACCGCAACAGCCAGTTCTTCACAACCAGGTTTTGAACCTGCCAAGGCCATTGATGGGAAATTAAGCTCCGGAAGCTCTTGGAAAAATGTAGCCGATGGAAGTCCCGCTTGGCTTATGGTGAAATTACCCGGTGCCACGGAGATTGTCTCAATTACCATTCAAACTCCTCAGGAGGCACCGGTGATTTCCGATTTTAAAATTCAGACGATCCTCAACGGTTCGTGGAGGAATGCCAAAGAAATCAGCGGCAACACGAACCACCAGGTTACCATTTCCTTTGATCCACCACTTCTGATTGATCGGCTTCAGCTTTGGACGCAAAGTGCAGATCAGGTCGAGATTTCCGAATTTGAAGTGTATGGCCAACAGTACGTGGATTCTACCGCGACTGAAGTCAAGAAGATTCTCGTCAACCAAAGTGGCTACAATCTTGGAAGACCAAAACGATTTTCAGCCCCTGAAATGATTGAAAAAACCCCTTTTGAGGTGCTCAGAAAAAGTGATCGAAAGGTGGTTTTTTCAGGGATAATCGAAAAAGGAAAAGGAGATTTTTCCGGGTTCAATCCTGAGGCCCAAGAGGAATTTATCATTACGGCAAACGGTCAGGAATCATTCCCCTTCCGGATTGGACCAAATTGGCTGGAGCGGGTGACGTACCGCCACATGGTCGATTTTATGATTGGTGCGAGGCATTATGTGGGCAATGTTTCTGAGATCAGACCGATTTCATTTGAGTGGAGGGATGGTGATTTTTTCAATTGGGCCATGCAAAGTCTGGTGGCCATGTACCTCTCTAATCCCGAGGCATATGATCGGATGAAAGTGACCTCGTCTTACGTCCCAAATACCTCTTTCCCTGAAAATTACCGTGGATTTTGGGGTAAGCTGGA
>CALRRX020000141.1:0-7379 GCA_943370675.1 Reyranella massiliensis 521
ATTATTCTCCGCACCCAGCCTCCAAAAGAGAGCTCGGTGGAAAACTGATCCAGTTCCCTGAAAACTTTCAGCATGCCTTCATTGACCACCGACTGCGCTTCTTCCAAGTCGCGGGTGTACCGTCTGCACACGGAAAAAGCCAGAGGATAGGACATTTTGAAAAGTCGCTCTTGTGCCTTCCGATCATTTTTTCGGCAGAGCTTGATGAGTTCCTGTAGTTCTTTTGAATCGGGTAAATTCATTTCAGAAGCATCACGATTACGGGTGGGAAGTTGGTTGCCTTTGGGCGAAAAAAAGTTTTGAGCTAGGCAACCGTTTTCTGAGGTAGTTTCGTGATGGGATTGATAAATAATAAGTGGGTTAAACTTGGGAACTCAGGTAATGTTCACAAAAATCCCTACTATTGAAGTTTGAAGAGTAGCAAAAAAATATAAAATGGCCTTACAAGAAGAGTTTGAATCACAAGGAAACTGGTTGTTTAGATACCGTAGTTTTCTTCCATTGATCATTTTGGTGATTGGATGGATGTTGTATTTAAGAAGAGAGCTTCATCCCGAAGAATTCACGTTATATAGTCCTGAGTTGGATAATTATTTTTTGGCAGCAGGATTAGCAGTCGGGTTATTGGGCTTGTTTATTCGAGTGTATACCGTAGGACATACCCCTAGAAATACATCGGGGCGTAATACGAAAGAAGGACAGGTGGCAGATACCTTGAATCAAACAGGGATCTATTCTTTGGTGAGACATCCACTTTATTTGGGTAATTTTTTGATGTGGCTAGGTCCAGCTGTATACACAGGTCATGTTTGGTTTATGATCGGATTTACCTTTATGTATTGGGTGTATTACGAGCGGATTATGTTTGCGGAAGAGCAGTTTTTGAGAAAAAAGTTTGGAAAAACCTACCTTTCTTGGTCTGAAAAAGTGCCTGCTTTTGTTCCGAAATTTTCTGGTTTCGTAAAACCTGAATACTCGTTTAGCTGGAAAAAAGTGCTCAGAAAAGAGAAAAATGGCCTTTTTGCCTTATTTACTATTTTTTGTGCCTTTGACATATCAGGGGAACTTATCAAAAATGGAGATCAGTTTAATCCGTTTTTGATAGCGATGACAGGAATTACCGGTGTACTCTATTTGATTTTGAAAATTCTAAAAAAGAAAACTTCTGTTCTGACGGAAGCAGATAGATAATCAAAAGTAAAACTGAATAAAAAAGCGTTCCATCTATAGGATTCATGGAGCGCTTTTTTCTTTTTATCTCAGTCGATTTCTTGAGGTGTATTTTATCTCATTTTAGGCTTAGCATTTAGGCTCGAAGTTTGAAAACGTTTATCATTATGAAATGCATAAACCCTGTTTATTTGTTATGCATTTTTCAACTTTCCTAAAATGGAAAATGAGCTTGAATTTTATTTTTTTTCTTTAGGCAACGCTATTGTGAATTGGGATCGTAATGGAGTTGAAATCAAACCAAATCAATTTCTATTATGAAAAAAGTACTAGCTCTTTTACTTACCACATGTTTGAGTATCGGAACTCTTTTGGCTCAAGATGAACCAGAAACGCTCTTTGGAAACAAGTTTTCCCTTTCCAATATCGGGATCATGGTCTCCCCGGGCTTTCAATGGACCCAAATCGCCGGTGAAGGGGCAGGATTCGCTCAGTTTCGTGCAGGAGTAGTCCTAAATGACAAACTGACCCTCGGAGGATTTTATGGGGAAATGATCAATCAGGTGCGTCCCGCTTCTTTTGCCAATATTCTTCCAAATCGAGCGCATGTAGATGCCTATCAGGCAGGTGGATTTTTGGAATACACCCTGCATTCTTCTAAGCTGGTGCATTTGACCTTGCCATTGGCGGTAGGAATGATGGAGATGGAAATCGACGAGGAGGGAAGAGACTTTGACTACGAAGAGACCAAGACCTTTTTTGTTGAACCCGGGGCCCAAGTCGAAGTCAATCTACACCGCTTTGCCAGACTGCACGCAGGATTAGGCTACCGAATTATGGGTGAAAAATTTGAAAATTCTGCTGGGGTACCAGATGCTGGAAACAGCCTAACCTTCAATGTGGGGCTGAAAATGGGCTTGTTTAGCCTCAAACAATTGAAAAAGGAAAATTAAAATAAGGCCAATTTCTCAGCCTAATTTCGATCGAGATATCCACTTGAATGAGCTGATTTAGGGATTGAAAAGAGTCAAATTGGATTAATAGAAGCCGGTTTCACAGAAGCCGGCTTTTTCTATTTTAAAAATTATTTCGTCTGTACCTTCATTACAATGAATTCAGTCTAGGTATCAATTAAGATAGCTTTTAACCACTTCCTGTAAAGACGCTTTCAGCGCATTGAGATTTGTGTATCTTCAACTTACGATTAAAACTCCCACCTTATGGAAAACTACACACTCACCATCAATGGCAAAAAGCAGGAGGTTTCTGCCGAACCTGATATGCCGCTTCTTTGGGTTCTGAGGGACCTTTTGAATATGAAAGGAACCAAATTTGGTTGTGGCCAAGCTCTTTGTGGAGCTTGTACGGTTCACTTGGATGAGGTGGCGGTTCGCTCCTGCAGTCTTCCGATTTCCGAAGTGAAAGACGGAAAAATCACTACCATCGAAGGACTTTCTGAGAACGGTGACCATCCTCTTCAGGAGGCTTGGGTGGAGCATGTAGTGCCTCAGTGTGGGTATTGTCAGGGAGGTCAGATTATGACTGCAGCAGCTTTGCTCAAGCAAAATCCTTCCCCATCGGAGGTAGAAATCGAAGCAGCCATGCAGGGAAATCTTTGCCGCTGCGGTACGTACAACCGAATCAAGGCCGCTATTCAAACTGTGGCTTCCCGCTAATCCTAAATCTGATATACTATGAAAAATTTTATTCCAGTTTTCAAGGATAATACCAAGGATTCGGAAGACCGATCCAAGGTTTTTGTAGCCTCAAGAAGGGATTTTCTAAAAATCGGCTCGCTGGCGACAGGCGGGTTTTTATTGGGTGTCAATTTCCAATGTTCAGGACCAAAAGGGGAAGTGATGACGTTCGCTCCCAATGTGTATATTTCCTTTAACTCAGATAATGAAGTCACCCTGATCGCACATCGATCTGAAATGGGAACCGGTATCCGGACTTCACTGCCGATGATCATGGCGGACGAACTCGGAGCAGATTGGAGCAAAATCAAGATTGTGCAGGGGGAAGGTGATGAAGACAAATATGGCAATCAAAATACCGATGGGTCTTTCTCGGTGCGTATGTTTTTTGAGCCGATGCGAAAAGCTGGAGCTACGGCACGGCACATGCTGATCCAAGCCGCAGCAGCCAAATGGGGAGTAGATCCCTCCGAGTGCTACACCGAAAACTCTGAGGTTCATCTGAAGGAAAGTCGTAAAAAAGTCACCTTCGGAGACCTGGTGGAGGATCTCTTGGTGATGCCTCTTCCTGACCCAGCCAATGTCAAAACCAAAGAGCTTTCTGAGTACAAATTGGTTGGGACCGATGTGGCCATCTACGATGCAAAGGATATTGCCACAGGAAAAGCGGTTTTCGGTGCTGATGTGGATTTGCCTAACATGAAGATTGCCATGATCGCTCGTAGTCCGGTAGTCGGTGCCAAAATCATTTCCTATAATGATGCCAAAGCCCTAGCCGTTCCTGGAGTAAACCAAGTCGTGAAAATCGAAGGTGCGGGAATTCCCGCCGGATTAGATAAACCATTGGAAGGATTGGCGGTATTGGCCTCCAATACTTGGGCAGCTAAGAAAGGCCGTGAAGCCTTGGAAATCGAATGGGGTCTTGGGCCAAACCAATACTATAATTCTACCGCCCAGCTCGATGCGATGGCGAAATCGACCTTACAAAATGGGAAAGTGCGCCGTGAGCGCGGCAATTTTAACGCAGCCAAATCAGGCGCTGCGAAGACTTTGGACAAAACGTTCAAGATTCCCTTTTACGCCCATGCTACCATGGAGCCGATAGCGGTGATTGCAGATTACAAAGGAGATGGTACTGTCGAAATCTGGGCACCTTCCCAGCATCCGCAGTGGGCAAGAGGTGCGGTGGCAGGTGCTCTCGGAATTGAGATTAACAAGGTGAAGATGAATGTGACACTATTGGGAGGAGGTTTTGGACGTAAATCCAAGCCTGATGGAGTGGTGGAAGCTGCCCTTCTTTCCAAAGCAGCAAAGACTCCTGTTCGCGTGCAGTGGACTCGGGAGGATGATTTGCATCATGATTTTTACCATTCTCACAGTGCGCAGCGTATCGTAGCTACATTAGACGGAGCAGGAAAACTTACGGGATGGAATCAGCATTCGGTTTTCCCGGCTATCGGAGCCACAGGCAATCCGGATGAGCTTCATCCTTCCGATGGAGAATTGGGCTTGGGTTGTACCGATTTTCCGTTTGACGTGCCCAACATTCGTATCGAAACGCACGAGTCCAAAGCACATACCCGAATCGGTTGGCTTCGGTCAGTTAGTAATATCAACCACGCCTTTGCAGCGCAATGCATGATGGATGAAATCGCAGAGGCGAGAGGGGTGGACCCGATTCAGCAGGCCATTGAGCTCTTGGGTGAAGATCGAGATTTGAGTTTTGCCGAAGAGACAGGCGGGAAATATGAGAACTACGGGGAGAAAATCGAAGACTTCCCTTGGAATACAGGACGCATGAAAAAAGTGATCCAAACCGTGGCTGAAAAATCAAACTGGTCCCAAAACCTAGCCGCTGGCAAAGCCATGGGTTTTGCAGCGCACAAGAGCTTCCTGACCTATGTGGCCTGTGTGGTAATGGTGGAGAAAGACGCCAATGGTAATCTGAGCATCCCTGAGGTACACTATGCGGTGGACTGCGGAGTGGGAGTCAATACGGACCGAATCAAATCCCAATTTGAAGGGGGAGCACAGTTTGCGACGAGCTTGGCGACGACTTCAGCGATTACATTCGACAAAGGTCAAGTGCAGCAAAACAACTTTGATACCTATCAGATCATTCGAATGCCTCAAGCACCAAAAAAGATCGAAGTACACATTGTGCCAAGTACCGAAAAGCCAACTGGTGTGGGTGAGCCACCTGTGCCGCCTTACATTCCGGCCTTGGCCAATGCGGTGTACAAGCTTACGGGCAAGAGGATTTATGAATTGCCTTTTAAGATTTGAATAGTTTAGAAATGGTAATGGTTATGCTGCTTTTCCGAAAGCAGCATTTCTTTTTTATGCGGAAAGGTCCAGCGTCTGGAGACGCAGGACAGCGGATCTCATTCTCGCCAAGCCGTTAAGGTTTTTTATTCTTTTCGTCAAGTTGTCTTTGTGAAATAGGAGATGTTTTTCCTGTTAAATGAAAAATACCTGCGCTGATGGCGCTAAATGTAGGAACCCTAAATTCTATTTGGGGCTAAAATCAGAGTGAAGTCCACGAGCCCTGAAGGGGCGATCCGTATTACCTACAGGAATTTTTGATCAGAGATTGGGTTGGGTTTGTAAGCAATTAGTGCCAAAATAATACAGATCGTGCCTTCAGCACTCTTGTTCCTTGAGGATTTCAGGAATCCCAGAATTGAATTCTGGGTTTGGACAGGTCGTGCCGTTGGCACTTTTCTATAATTCTGCTGATTTTCCGAAAGCAGCATTTTTTTTAACCATTATGGGAATTGAGGTAATTAAGAGATTTCTATTTCACTGAATTTCAAATTGGTTAGATGAAATTCCTTAATTCTCTCAATTTCTAAATGTTGAAAACTAAAATCTGGACGGTTTTCCGGAAGCTGCATTTCGCACATCAATTTGTACTTTTGGACATGAAGCATTTTCCATTCTTTTCGGTACTCACGCTGATTTTCGGCTTTTACACCTCCTTCGCTTTCGCTCAAAAAGACCAAAAAGTAGATTCTGTTTACCTGGCTGGTGTATCCCTTGGCGTGATTAAAAATCCGGTTTTGGAAGAAATCAGTGGCTTGGCTTTTTCCAAAAAGCACCCCAACCTGATCTATGTTCATACCGATAGCGGTGGTGATCCGGCCGTGTATCTGCTCGATTCTTTGGGGAAAGAACTGGGTTCAATCGAATTATTGGGAGTGAAAAACAGGGATTGGGAAGATATTGCGGTGGGACCTGGTCCAGGTGGAAAGCCTTTTGTCTATGTCGCTGAAATTGGGGATAATGCCGCTATCCATTCTGAAATCTGCATTTTTAGATTCCCTGAACCTACCACTAGCACAGGAAAAACCAGTGTCAAACCGGAAGTTCTTAAAATCACCTACCCGGGTGGGGCAAGGGATGCCGAGACCTTGATGGTAGATCCGATATCGGGTGATTTGTTTATTGTGTCTAAGCGAGATGATAAAAACTCTCTTTATCGTGTTCCTCAATCGGCTTTTTCCCAAGGTAAATCGGTAGCAGAAAAACTCCACAACTTGGATTTTACCAGTTCCGTAGCCGGTGATATCTCTAGGGATGGAAGCAAGATCTTGATCAAAAATTACTTTTCCATTTACTATTGGGAGCGAAAAGCAGGTGAAACAATCCCTCAAGCGTTACAACGAGTACCCAAAAAACTGCCCTACGTACCCGAGCCCCAAGGCGAAGCGATTGGCTTTAATCCCAATGGAAGCTCCTTTTTTACGATTAGTGAAAAGCGGTTTAATGTCCACCCGACTGTGTATCGATATCCCAAAAAGCGATGAGTCAGACGAGCAAGGTGGTATTGATGGTGCGCCCTGCGCATTTTGGATTCAATCCTGAAACAGCCGATAGCAATTTCTACCAAAAGCAGGACTTCCGACCTCAAGATGAAATTCAGCGTTTGGCTTTGGCCGAGTTTGAGGGTTTTGTGGCGCAGCTTAGGGATCAGGGAGTGGAGGTATTGGTTGCTGATGACAGCGACAGTCCATTGAAAACCGATGCAGTTTTTCCCAACAATTGGTTGAGTACCCATGCCGATGGAAAGCTGATCATGTACCCCATGTTTTCTCCTAATCGGAGGCTCGAGCGAAGAAAAGAAATCATCGAACAGTTGATTCAGCTTGGTTTTGGGATTTCTGAAATCATCGACCTGAGTTTTTTTGAAGAGGATGGGCAGTTTTTGGAAGGAACCGGAAGCATGGTATTTGACCATCAAGCCAAAGTGATTTATGCCTGTTTCTCGGAGCGGACTCATCCCGTTCCTTTGGCTTATGTGGGAAAGTTGCTAGGGTATCAGGTTGTGTCGTTTGAAGCCGTACAAGAAGTAGATGGAAAGCTTACTCCGATCTACCATACCAATGTAATGATGCATGTGGGGAATGATTTCGCGGTGGTTTGCTTGGATAGCATTGGCAAAGCAGCCGACCGCCAAAAAGTAAAAGACACCTTGATTCGATCCGGCAAAAAGGTCATACCAATTACGAT
>CALRRX020000142.1:0-7357 GCA_943370675.1 Reyranella massiliensis 521
CGCCAATCCACTGGGAACGGTACTTTCCGCATCCATGATGTTTGATTATGCTTTTGGACTGCCTGAGGAAGCCAAATTGATCAGCGATGTGGTGAATCTTTCGCTGGCTGAAGGAGTGGTTACTGAAGATATCGCCGAAGGTGGCAAAGCCTACAAAACCTCCGAAGTAGGAGATTGGCTGGCTGCAAAGATTTTGGGATAATATTGCCCAGTCATAAAACGAAGAAACCACCTCAGGAATGGGGTGGTTTTTTTGTTTCTGACGAGTGCCACAGATTCACAGATAGTTATTTCTCTTATCCTATAATGATCATCTTACACTTCTTTTTCCCTTTTTACCCACTTTCTAATTCTTTCAACCTCTCGCTGTAATTCCTTCAAGGCTCTTTTTTGTTTTTTGAGCCAAATTATTTCCAATTCAAAAATTGGAAGTGAAAACTCTAGAGGTGGAGGAGGAGGTTGATGCGGTGAGCCAAAATAAAATGGGAACTTAGTACTTCGTGAAAGTCCGCAGTCAGGAATAGTAATTGATCCGTCTTGATTTTTAACAGTATAGATCAGCCAAGTTTCTCCAATTTCAAAAGGTGTTAATCCGAATTGTTTGTCATGAATACCTCCGACTACTGAGGAATCAGCCAAGGTTCCTTTTAGGATTTCAATTACTTCAAGCTCATAAGAGCCATCAGGATTGATTGATATTGCTCTACCAATAAAAATCAAATCGTTGTCAATAAATTCTTCTTTTTAGGCTTTTTTTAAATTTCTTATTCTAAGACAATCAGATCCAAATAATGGGCTAAATGAGAGAAAAGTAAGAATTGTGAGTAAATAGATTCCAGTTTTATTAGGAGATACGAAAAAGTCTAGGTTTTTACTTATAGGGTTATTCATTTCCTAGAATTGCGTCAAGTTGAAAAATCAATTCTTCAAGGTTACTCTCTATGATTGACCAAACTATTTCGTAATCGATTCCAAAATATTCATGAACGATTCGATTTCGAAATCCTCGTAGTTTTTTCCATTCGATTTGGGGATTTTCAAGTTTGAAATCTTCATCAATTCGGATAGATGCTTCTCCAATTATTTCAAAGTTCCTGACTACTGCGTCGATAGTTTTGTCATCACTTAAAAAATCGTCATACGTTAGTCCATTTGTATACTTCAAAATTTTTCCAGCTGATTCTCTCATGTCTTGAAGTAGCAAATCGATATCTCTTCTAGACATAAATCAAATCCTCTTTTATCCTTTCAAAATACCGCTCTTTGATTCCTTTTTTGGAGACTAAATCGACTTTAATTCCAAGAATTTCCTCCAATTCATCTGCTAATTCAATGAACTCGGAACCTACCCGGCTATGAAACTCTACCATCAAATCAAGGTCACTCGTAGGTTTTTGCTCATTACGGGCATAGGAACCAAAAATCGCCAAGTCCTTGATTGGATACTTTTCAAAGAGCTCCTTTCTGTGGACTTCTAGTTTATTCTTTATGTCAATGTAGCTTTCCATTTTGCAAGTTTATTGATTTTCGAACAGAGTTATCGGAATCGATAAATCCCATACATTTTTACCTAATAACTTTTTCCTATTAACTCAACCCTAATCCCTCGCCGGATTGATCATAATATGCGCTCGATGTGTGCCGGGATCCATTATCCAAGGCAAGCCCGGTCCGGCAGGCTTGAGTGGTAACCCAGTGCTTTCAGCTGTGGCCCATGGGATATAGACTACTGAGCGGGTGTAGGTGTTTTTGGCTTCGCCAGTAGTCCAGTTCACATCGGCTTCTTCGACCGTCAGCGCATTGAGTAAGCTTCCCGGATCTCCCAATTTGAGTTTGCCAGCCTTGGCTTCAGCTTCCCTGATTTTGAAAATTTCATCCGCATTTTTTCCTTCTTTTCTCAATTGCCAACCTCGGGCCATAAAGGGTTGCAGGCTTTTGTGGTAACAGGAAACACTCAGACCCGCTCGGCTGGATTCATCAGCTAGGCAAATCGTCTGGTTGGTTCCCTGACGGAGCAAAATGATTTCACCTTTTGGATCATACCCATATACTGTGGCACCGGCACGTTGATCCTCCGGAGCTGCTAAAACAGCCATTTTGATCTGAATTGCTTTGCTGGGAGCAGTCTGAGCAAAAGCCGAGAGGCTGATAAAAAATAGTGAGAGGCTAAGTAGTATCTTCATGGTCATTATTTTTGGGTTCTCTCAAGTTAATCAACCGCAGAGCGGATTCAAAACCGCTACCAAAATTCAACCCATCCATGCAAGCCCGTCCCTTTTCCTTCCTTTTTGCGATTACCTATTTCGGGGCCAGGTTCAAAGGCTGGGCAGTTCAGCCAGGGCAACCCACTGTTCAGGGGAAGTTGGAAAAAGTCTTACGCTTCGTATTTGGGCACGACGATTTCACCATATTAGGTTCGAGCCGTACGGACGCAGGGGTGAGTTGCCGCTCGGGTTTTGTGCAGATTTTCCTTCGGGAAAAAGTGGATTTAGAAGTCCTTTTGCCTCAGCTAAATCAAAACTTAGGAGGAGATATCAAGCTGAATTCGGTCAGGGAAGTCTCAAGGGACTTTAATCTGATCCAGGCTGTCAAAAGGAAAACCTACCGGTACTTTTTCTCAGATTCAGCCTCATTTCACCCTTTTGCTTCGGCTTTTTTAACCCCGGTTTCTGAAATCATTTCCTTGGAACGAATGCAGGAAAATGCTGCCCAGTTTATCGGAAATCATGATTTCCGAGCCTTTTGCAAAGTCTCAGAAAATAAGACCGATTACGTTCGTGAAATCTTGGAGGCGAAAGTTTATCAGTCAGTAGACTTTCAGGGAGCCTTTTTCCCTGAAAAAGGCTACTGTTTTGAAGTGACTGGAACGGGTTTTCTGCATCATCAAGTTCGGAAGATGGTCAGTGCCATTTGGTTTTTTTCCCCAGAAGAAATTCAATCCAGATTGGAAAATCCAACCTCTGAATGGGAATCTGTTCCTACTGCGCCTGCCAATGGCTTGGTCCTTTGGCAAACGGTATTGGATTTGGAGCGCTAAAAATCCAATTTAGGGGATCACATTCCCATTATAACCCCTTGCGCTTATGTTACCATCGATCTGTAACAGGTTGACTCTTGCCTTTGCATTTTTCTTTTTTTTAGCGATTTCTACTTCTGCACAGCGAAAAACGGCAACGACATCTCCCAATATTGTATTGATTTACCTAGATGACTTGGGCTACGGGGATGTGAGCGCCTACGGGGTAGGGACTCTTCAAACACCCAACATGGACCGATTGGCCAATGGAGGAACGAGATTCACCAGTGGTTATGCCTCATCCGCGACCTGTACTCCAAGTCGGTATGCCTTGCTGACAGGAACCTATCCTTGGAGAAATCAGGATGCCAAAATCCTTCCCGGCACGGCACCTTTGATCATCGATACTGCCCAGATGACCTTGCCCAAAATGCTGAAAGCAAAGGATTATGAAACCGCCGTGATTGGAAAGTGGCACTTGGGTTTGGGAACCGGTTTTGTGGATTGGAACAAAGAAATTACCCCAAATCCCAACCATGTCGGATTTGACTATTCCCATATTTTGGCAGCGACCCAAGATCGGGTACCCACTGTCTACATTGAAAATGGGCGCGTAGTCAACCTGGATCCAAAAGATCCGATTCAGGTGGATTACGATAAAAATTTCGAAGGCGAACCTACTGGATTAGCTAATCCAGAGTTGCTAAAGATGAAATGGCACCACGGTCACAATAATAGCATAGTGAATGGGATTCCGAGGATTGGTTTCATGAAGGGTGGGCAAAGCGCCAAGTGGAGTGATGTGGATATGGCTGATCATTTCCTGGAGAAAGGAAAGACCTACATCAAGGAAAAAGCAAAGTCAGAAAATCCATTTTTTCTATTTTTCCCGATGCACCAGCCACATGTGCCACGTACTCCGCATCCAAGATTCGAAGGCAAATCAGGAATGGGCCCTAGGGGAGACGCGCTTCTTGAAGCAGATTGGGTAATTGGGGAAATGTATAAGGCATTGGAAGCGGAAGGAATTTTAGAGAACACACTCATCATTTTGTCCAGTGATAATGGACCTGTTCTAAATGATGGCTATTTCGATGATGCCATAGAAAAAATAGGCGATCATACCCCTGCCGGACCTTTTCGTGGAGGAAAATATTCCCTTTTTGAAGCAGGTACTCGTGTCCCGTTTGTAACTTATTGGAAAGGTGAAATCAAGCCTGGAGTATCGGATGCCTTGGTGACCCAAATTGATTTGTTTTCTTCTTTGGCAGCTTTGGTGGGTAGCAGCGATACCGGACCTGACAGCGAGAATTTGCTGAATACCTTTATGGGAAAAAGTCAAAAGGGAAGAGAGTCTTTCATTTTAGAGGCTACGAGTCGAACGGCGTTGAGATCTGGAGACTGGGCGATGATTCCACCTTATAAAGGTCCCGCCGTACAAAATCAAGTGAATATTGAATTGGGAAATTCATCTGAGTACCAGCTTTATAATTTGAAGGATGACCCAGGTCAGAAAACAAACCTAGCTCTATCTAATCCTGAAAAGCTGGAGGAAATGAAGAAAAAGTATCTGGAGATTCGAGGGGATAACAATAAGATAGAGCAGATCGAGTTGAAATAAAAAAGTAAATGCCCGGGAATTGAATTTCTCGGGCTTTTTTTGCCGCGAATTGAAAGATTTTGAGTTGTCCTGCTTCTCCAGAAGCTGGACTTATCCTAAAATTCCACCAATTATTTATTATTTGTCGTGCCTTCAGCACTCCAATAACCCTGAAATTTCTTTCAAACCCAGAATTGAATTCTAGGCTAGTACAGGGAGTGCCGTTGGCACTTGGTATAACCCGTTGATATCTGCACTGAAAGTGCAAAATGTAAAAGCCCCAAATTCAATTTGGGGTTAACATTCATTACAAACAATTTAGCCCTGAAGGGGCGATCTGTAGAGTTATGAAGTTCAAGCAGGCTTGATTGTTTCTGGTTGTTCTGCTTCTCCGAAAGCTGGACTTGCCTAGTTTAAATAAATTTTGCTTTCGGAAAAGCAGCAAAACAAACGAACTCAAAAGCTTAGCTCCATCACCACATCGTCCATTACATAGCCATTTCCGATGTCTATCACCTCTTTGTAGATTTCCTGGAAGCCCATTTTGAGGTAAAATTTGATGGCATTTTGATTGTATTTGTTGACGTTGAGTAGCAAGCTTTTTTGACTGGCTTTTTTGGCTCGGTCAGCTACTTCCAGGATCAATGCCTTTCCGGCACCTTTTCCCTGAGCTTCGGGTAACAGGTAGATTTTATGCAGCTTTGCTTTTGGACCTTCGGAATGATTCAGTTCAAATCCTGCAAATCCGAGTTCTTTGCCGTCTTCTTCCGCAAGCAAAAAAGTATGTCCTTTGTCCAACTGGGATTCCAGCATGTTCAAATCATACATCCAATTGAGCATGTAATCGATCTGTTCTGGAGTCAGAATAGTAGAAAAAGTCGATGGCCAAGTGCGGTGCGCGATGGACTGAACGGGGTTGAGTTCCGCTTTGGTTAGCTGTCTGATTTTCATTTACGATTTTTGATTTACTACCGGTAAAATGGCCAATTTTCAATATACAATTACCAATGTTCAAGTTTTGCCCACCTGATAATTGGACATTGAGTTTGATAATTGGAAATTGAAAAACTCCCAACTCTCAAAATTCTACCAACTCCCTCAACTTCGCCTTAAACCGCTCTGTCGGTAAAAACTGCTTTTCCAGATTTGGAGCAAAAGGAACCGGAGTATCCAAACTCCCTTCCCGCATCACCGGAGCATCCAGGTCTTTGAAGCAATGCTCGGAAATCCAGGCGCAAATCTCCGCCCCGATTCCTCCGGTCAGCGTGTCTTCGTGAATGAAAATCACCTTGCCGGTTTTTTTCACCGTGGCAGCTACGGCCTCCTGATCCCAAGGCAACAGTGTCCTCAAGTCTAGAATGTCTGCCGAGATTCCGAGTTCCTCGGCGGCCTTGATCGCCCAATGCACACCCATGCCATACGTGATAATGGAAACTTGCGTACCCTCCTGTGCCAACCCTGCCTTTCCGACTTCTACCGTGTAATAGCTGTCCGGAACAGGCCCTGAAATGGATCGGTAGAGCAGTTTGTGCTCAAAGTAGAGGTAAGGGTTTGGGTCTTCCAATGCCGCATTGAGCAGGCCTTTCGCATCGTGAGGATTGGAAGGATACACGATTTTCAGTCCAGGGGTATGGAAAAACCAAGCTTCGTTAGACTGGGAGTGAAACGGTCCTGCAGCTGTTCCGGCGCCTGTTGGCATACGGACTAAGACATCGGCGTTTTGTCCCCAGCGATAATGAATCTTGGCGAGGTTGTTCACGATTTGGTTGAAACCCACACTTACAAAGTCCGCAAACTGCATCTCCACCATCGCCTTGTAGCCTTTGATGGAGAGTCCCAACCCTGCACCGATGATGGCGCTTTCGCAAAGGGGAGTATTTCGCACCCGATCACCTCCGAATTTGGCTTTGAAGCCATCGGTGATTTTAAAAACACCGCCGTATTCACCGATGTCTTGACCCATCAGGATCAGATTGGGATATTTTTCCATGGATTGACGCAATCCGTCGCTGATCGCATCGATAAAGCGCTTTTCTGTACTTGGCCCCTCCGGAGCGATGACTTCTTGGGAAAAAGGAGCATAGACATCTGCCAGTTCTTCGTCCAGATTAGGGGTGATGGCTTCCTCTGCAAAAGCAATTTCTAAAGCATCATTGATCGCGGTTTTGACCTTTTTATTCAATTTCTCCTTGGTCGCCGCATCAAGCACACCGATGGATTCGAGGTAGGATTCGTAATTATCCACGGGATCGAGTTGTGCCCATTCTTCCATCAGGTGCTTGGGCACGTACTTGGTACCGGAGGCCTCCTCGTGGCCGCGCATTCGGAAGGTAATGGCTTCGACCAAAACTGGTCTAGGGTTTTCTCGGATATCTTACGCCAACTTCAGAATGGTGTCATACACATCCAAGACGTTGTTTCCCTGTACACGAACGGCCTCCATTCCATAGCCGGGGCCTTTTTCAGTAAAATACTTGAAAGCAAACTGCTCCTCACTTGGCGTAGAAAGCCCGTATCCATTATGCTCCACAACAAAAATCACCGGCAGCTTCCACACTGCCGCCACGTTTAATCCTTCGTGAAAATCTCCCTCCGAACTCGCCCCGTCACCGGAGAAAACCAGGGTTACCTTTTTTTCCTCTGAAAGTTTATGTGCCAAACCGATTCCATCCGCAATGGCCAATTGAGGACCAAGGTGAGAGATCATCCCTACGATATGATGTTCGATACTTCCAAAGTGG
>CALRRX020000143.1:0-7330 GCA_943370675.1 Reyranella massiliensis 521
TTTCAACTTCCACTTGGGAGTCTCCATAAAAGTTGACTTTTCTGACTGTTCCGATTTTCACACCCGAAAACCAGATATTATTCCCTGTCTGCAGACCTCCGATATCGTCAAATACAGCTTTGAGGTGAATTGCCTTTACAAATTTTTTCTGCTGTCCTCCCAAAGTCAGGATGCCGACCACCAAAATGGCGATTCCCAAGAAGACAAAAATGCCCACTAGGACAGATCGTTTATTTTCTCCTCTCATGAGTTGATAAAATTATAATCGTAGAAAGATTTGATTCGCTCATCGACTGCTCTTGGAAAAACTTCCTCAAATGAGCCCATCGCTTTAAATTTCCCATCCAACAGCACTGCCATACGGTCTCCTGTCTGCTTGGCACAGGCCAAGTCATGGGTAATCACTATTGAAGTGGTTTTATACCTCTCACGCACTTCATTGATCAAGTTATTGATATCGACGCAAGTGATCGGATCCAAACCGGCAGTAGGCTCGTCATAGAGCATGATCTCTGGATTCAAAATCAAGGTTCTTGCCACACCGATTCGCTTCTTTTGACCACCGGATAGCTCAGAAGGCATCTGATTGATCGTTTGAGGTAAACCTACCGCTTCCAACAGTTCCTCGATCCGCATGGTGATTTCTTTTTTCGTCAGATTCTTCACGTTACGAACCAGTGGAAATTCCATGTTTTCCCTCACGGTCATGGAATCGTACAAGGCTGAGTTTTGAAAAGAAAACCCAATCTTAAGTCTTAACGCATTCAGGTCTTTGGTAGTGAGTGTGGACACTTCTTTTCCCAAAACCTGCATAGTTCCGCTGTCCTGTCTAAGCAAGCCAACCATGATTTTGATCAATACTGATTTTCCTGTACCCGAGCGACCGAGTACTACGAGGTTTTCCTCCCGATGCAAATCCAAGTCCACTCCCTCCAAGACATCCAGATCCCCGAAGGATTTGTACAAATCACGTACGATAACCACTTTCTCCCGAGTATCCATAGCTTACATTGATCTGATTGCGTTGACGATCTGAAGTGCCAAAAGCTCCTCAATAAAGATCAAAAACATGGAGATTACCACCGCTGAATTAGCAGCTCGACCCACACCTTCTGTTCCTTTGGAAGAATGATATCCTTTGTAGCAACCGACAATTCCAATGGTAAATCCAAAAACCAAGGATTTGATCACGGATGAGAACACATCCAAAAAGGTAATCGCATCAAACACCTGCACAAAGAAGGTGGAAAGACTGACCAATTCTTTTCCATTCACATTAATGAAGGAACCCATCAAAGCCACGAAATCCGTGTACATCACCAAAATCGGGATCATAAACGTGGTTGCCAAGACTCTGGTCACCACCAAGAACTTGAATGGATTGGTAGCGGATACCTCCATGGCATCAATTTGCTCGGTCACCTTCATCGAACCAATCTCTGCACCGATACTAGACCCTACTTTTCCGGCAGCAATCAATGCCGTCACCAATGGACCCATTGCTCGCACAATTGCAATGGCAATCAGGGCAGGCAACCAAGAGGTAGCACCAAATTCGGACAAAGAAGGTCGGGATTGATTGGTAAATACAATCCCTACGATAAATCCAGTCAGAGAAATTAGAGGAAGGGATTCAACCCCAATTCGATAGCATTGATGAATTACTTCTTTGAATTCGTAAGGAGGCAAAAAGACCTCCTGAAAGAATCTTCGGACAAAATTCCAAGCATCAGCCAGTCCCGTAAAAAACTTATCAATTTTCTTCGAAAGCAGGGGCTTTCGATCGTCTGCTTGTCCTGCCATAGTTTAAATCAGATGGTCGAAAATAAGGATTTTTCTTAAAAGGCGGGGTGGAAATTGACTCAAGCGGTAAGGATTTGGAGAAGATCGGAATCGGAGAGCGGTTTTTCAAAAAAACCCTGAATGCGTTTTTCTTTAGTTGCCTTAATTCTATCAGCCGGAATTACCGAACCAGTCACAATAAATACTTTTCCTTTAAACCCGGATTTGAAAAGTTCTTCTACAAAAAGCCATCCGCTCATTGACTCAAGGTTGAGGTCTGAAATAATGGTTTCCACCTGATGGTTTTTCATGAACTCAATCAAATCGCTTGGCTCTTCGAAAAAATCTAACTGGATATTAGAGGTTAGTTGAAGCGCTCTTTTTCTAAAAAGTATATGCTGGATTTGATCATCATCCAGAACTGCGATTTGTTTTTTATTCTCCTGAGTCATCCGACTTTACTAACGCTAATGGGTATCCAAAAATTGGATTGAAATGTGACTTCAAAGAAACGAAAGAAAAGGGAAAGCCGGATTTATCTAAAGGTTTAATTTATTCCATGCCTGGCACGAATCAAGGCGTTTTTCATATTTTTAGACAAGACTAATTTTTTTAGCTTAAGCAAATTAAGGTGGCTAGAAAAGTATTTTAACCTTTTATTTATCAATAGATTAATTATCTAAATATAAAGTTTAACTTCTTATCAAATTCATCACTTTTACCATGACTCAATGCTTCTTTTGCCTTCTTAAAAAAAGTTGCTTTACGCCCTACCCTACCTCAAAAAACCATAGGTAATTAACATCTTATCATCTTAAAAAACTTGCCTTATCGATATATTGCCTGTATGGAGAGTGAAAACCAAAAAGATAAAAACAGGAGCAGATTAAGCCGGTCTATCATTTATTTGAAAGAAAGATTTGATCTGGAAGAGGGCAAAGAAGACGAGTTGGAGACCATCGATTACATCTCCAAAAATGTCGAATTCAAGGGCGCGAATCTGTGGATTTTGATCTTCGCAATTTTCGTTGCTTCCATCGGATTGAATGTCAATTCCACAGCAGTGATCATCGGCGCGATGTTGATCTCTCCTCTGATGGGTCCGATCATGGGGATTGGTCTTGCAGCTGGGATCAATGACTTTGAGTTACTAAAGCGATCCTTCAGAAATCTGGCAGTGGCTGTCTTCATCTCTATCCTTACCTCTACGCTTTACTTTTACATCACTCCTATTCACGATGCACAGTCCGAACTTTTGGCCCGTACCGAGCCTACCGTTTGGGATGTGCTGATCGCTTTGTTCGGTGGCTTGGCAGGTATCATCGCGGGCTCGCGCAAAGAGAAAAGTAATGCCATTCCCGGTGTAGCTATCGCTATTGCCCTAATGCCACCGCTTTGTACAGCTGGCTATGGACTGGCTACCGGTAATCTTCTTTACTTCTTTGGTGCCTTCTATTTATTCTTCATCAACTCGGTTTTCATCAGCCTATCGACCTACCTGATCGTCCGGTTTATGAAATATCCTAAAAAGCAATTTTTAGATCCAAAGCGCGAAAAAAGAGTTCAAACCTATATCACAGTAGTCACCCTTTTGACCATAATTCCAAGCATTTGGCTGGCTTATGGGATTGTAAAAAAATCAGTTTGGGAAGAGCAGGCCAGACGATTTGTCAATTTGGAATTTCAATTTCCAAGAAGGCAGGTTTTAAGTACTGATTTCAATTATTTACCTGAAAAAACAATTGAAGTCCGTCTGATTGGAGAAAATATCTCCGAGGAAGAAAAAGCCCAATTGGAAAACAAACTTGGAGCTTTTGGATTGGAAAAAACCGCACTCCAAATCATTCAAAATGGGTCTAGCACAGATATAACTACGCTCAGGAACGATATTTTGCAGGATTTATATGAAAAAAATGAAGCATTGATCCAAGATAAAGACCAGAAAATAAGACTTCTGGAAAGTGAAATTTCCCAAGATGCTTCCATCCGAAGTCTTAGCTTCCAAATCGCTAAGGAAGCCAAAATCAATCATCCTAATCTGAAAAAGTTCAGCTTAGGCAGGTCCCTCATGACTGATTTGGAAAAGGAAGAAGTGGATACGCTCTTGGCTGCCTATGCCGAGTTTCGACCCAAAGCCCCGCCAGCCGAACTAAGTAAGTTCAGGGATTGGCTAAAAATCCGCACCAAAGCAGATACGGTGGCTTTGATTTTGGATTAACTTGAATCTGTTGAAAACCCCCTTCCTATGAAAAAGCTATTTCTAACCCTGACTTTACTCTTCTCCGGAATAATCCTTTCTTTGGCTCAATCCAACTATGATGAATCCCTTGCGAAAAAACTCGGAGCAGACGAACGGGGAATGAAAAAATATGTAATGGCCTTCCTGCTCAGAGGTGATCGCGTGGCAGAGTACTCTCCCGAGCAGCGATCAGAAATTCAAGCAGGCCATATGGCCAACATTGGTAAAATGGCTGAAATGGGAAAGTTGATCGTGGCTGGACCTTTCTTCGGAAATGAAGAACTGAGAGGCATTTATATATTCGATGTTCAGACACTTGAAGAAGCCAAAGCCCTGACAGAAACCGATCCTGCCATCCAAGCCGGAGTCCTCAAAATGGACCTAAAAGAATGGTACGGCTCGGCAGCACTGATGATGTTGCCGGAATTGTACCCTAAAGTAACGAAGCAGAGTTTTTAGTGATCAGTGTTCAGTCTCAGTGTTCAGTTTGAACTTCTGAACACTGGAAACTGACCACTTCCTATTCGAATCACCTTCCACAAATCTCCTTGTACGCACAATAGGCACACTTTTTTACGTCTTCTGTTTGATCAAAAGGAACTTCTGGATCAAAAATCTCAGCCAAAAGTCCGCTCAATCCTAGCTCAAACTCGCCTGCAAAATCGCGGTAATCGGAAATTTCCTCTTTATCCATCATCAAAAATGGACTGAACTGAGGATTATAAATTTCCTTGATATTGAAAATTCCAGGCTTCAAAGGAAGTTTGTTGTCAGTATGACTGTGCTGAAAAAAGTAGGCATAGAGCAAAGTCTGCATGGCTGCCTTATTCCGCTTGTCATCTTCCCGATCAAAAAGCGAAGCTATCGAACTCACCTTTTTAGTATCCTTTCCGGTTTTATAATCCAGCAATCGAACTACCCCATCTTTGATGTCCATCCGGTCAATCACGCCTTTGAGGGCCACCTCTACCCTGCCCTGAGGAGTTTCTACCGGAATTCCTGCCTCATATTCTTTTTCCAACCCTATGACTCTGAAAGGGCCGTTTTTCTGGTCATAACTCAGAATTTCTTTGACATACTTGATAAAAACCTCCCTAGCAATCAGCAGCTGCCCGCTGAGCTCCAATTCTTCCTCGTTCTCCTTTTTGTAAAACTTACGAATGGACTTATCGACTGCTTCCGGTACCTGAGGTAGCAAGCGATCGATGGTATGAGAATCAATATCTCTGTGAGACTTACCCTCTTCTACTTCATATAGGAACTCCAAAGCACTGTGCAATAACGTCCCAAACGTCATCGGATCGATCTCCGATACCACTTCTTCCTTTTCCTTTAATCCTGCCACATAGCGGAAATAAAACCTCAACCGGCAATCCAAGTACATGGAAAGCGCCGAGGCGGAAAAGCTTTTGGCAAAAGGATTTTCTTCGTCATTTCTAACATAACTGGAAAGTCGCAGCAAAATCTCAGGGGTCTTTTCCAGTCGGATTTCTTTGCTAGGTGTCAGTTCTACAGGAATCATCACTGGCTGTGGCTTCGAGACATGAAGCTCGGCCTGCATCTGTTGAACAAATCGACTGACCTCGTTTGCCTTGCCCTGATCCGCCGCAGTGGTATAGATCAGATGAACTTCCTCCGCCCGATGTAGCAGTCGATAAAATGTGTAGGCATAAATTGCATCATTCTGCTCCTGAACCGGCAAGCCAAAAGCCCTTCGCAGGTTAAAAGGAATCATAGAATTGATCCCGCCGCCGGGAGGAAAGCTGCCCTCATTCACATCACAGATGATCACTCGACGAAAATCCAAATTCCTCGACTCGAGCACACCCATGATCTGCAATCCCTGAAGGGGTTCTCCCTCAAAAGGCAACTTCAGCTCACGGAAAATCTGCCGAAACAGCTTCAGCACAAAGTCCATCTTGAGCCCTTTGTCCAGATTAGTCCGGAAAATTTCCTTCAATCGATTCAACTGCTTAAAGGCTTGATACAAGTAACTGCGCTGGATTACATCCTCTTTCATCTCTTGCGCCAAGTATTGGATGATTTCTCCCAAATAGTCAAAAAGTGCCTCTGGTTCTACTTTTCTGAATACCAGTTGAAACAAGGTTCCTTCTTTTGCCAAAGCTTCAGCTGAGACATCTAGGAGGTTTTCAGCCTTGATCCTTTCGCAGACTTCGGCAGCAAATCCAGCATCCGATGATTTCAGGTAAGAAAATGAAAGTAGATCAAGTACAGGTTTGTGGTAAAAAAACACCTCTCCACTTTTCCATTTGGCAAAGCGATGCAAGTCCAGTACTCCATCCAAAAAGGCATAAATCGGCGCATTTCGGATGGGATATCCCATGGTTACGTTAAGCTTGGAAATCGTCTCAGGAAGGGTGTGGAGTACGGGAAAAAGCAATTGCTCGTCAGGAAGGATAATCACTGTTTCTTCCAAGGCTTCCTCGGTACCCACTTTTTCCAGAAGTTTCCCTACCAAATTGGCCTGGTTGGTCTTAAGCGGAATGGCATGCGTATGAATCAAAGCAGACTTTTGACTGATTTCAGAAGGGATTTCTTCAGGGAAAGTTTTGCCAAGTACCGGATCTTTTTGATAATCCCTAAAAAATAGCCCAGCTTCCTGAAGACAGTCTTCCAAGTAATAAGCATCCACGTCCCAGAAAATTTCAGCCCCGAATTCCTTCACAAAATGCTTGATCAGCTTTTCTTCGGTCAGTGTAAAGGCGTTGAAACCCACAAAAACGATATGTTTCTCGGGTTTAGGGATTTGATCTGTGTTCTCTGCGACCTGTCGGTACAATTGTCCGGAATAAGCCAAACCAGCAGTGCGAAGTCTGGCCTGAAAGCTTTCATAAAGCTGCGCTAAAATCTGCCAAAATCTCAGAAATCGCTCTTGCTCGGATTCATTTTGCCGCTCAAAGGCCTTCCAAAACTGAGAAATGAGCTCTTTCTGATCCTCGGAGAGAAAACTTAAATCAGACTCAAACTCCTTAATTTCAGCAAGATTCGTATAAACCGTCTTCGCAGGTGCTAAAAACTGATCTAGGTCGTTAAAATCTTTCAGAATCAATTCTCCCCAGAAATAAAAGCGATCAAAATCCTCCGGCTCGGTCTGAATCTGGCGATACAACTCGTACAACTCAAAAATCAAAGTCAACTCATCCGCAGGCGTATTTCCAGCCAAACGGTAAAAGAGCTGCTCAATCGTGATCACTTCCGGCATCCAAACCGGCTCCTCGATCAGTTCGCCCATGTATCTGGTGAAAAATAATCCCGCACGTCGATTGGGAAGGACGACGGTAATTTCCT
>CALRRX020000144.1:0-7288 GCA_943370675.1 Reyranella massiliensis 521
GCAGAACTATTTGAAAAAGCGAAGAAGCCTGCCTATAAAATCTGGGTGGATCTTGGTCCTGATTTGGGGATCAAAAAATCTTCTGCTCAGATAACTACCCTTTACTCTCTCTCGGATCTTCCCGGCAAGCAGGTGCTATGCGTGTGTAATCTTGAGCCTAGGCAAATTGCGGACTTTATGTCGGAGGTTTTGATTACCGGATTTTCAAGTTTAGAAGGAGGTATTGCTCTGGCTACCTCAGACCTCCCTGTGCCAAATGGTGCTAGACTTCACTAGGGAAGATTAATGAAAAGGCCATTTTCTGATAAATTGACTTGATAAACCGGTAATTCGCCACAATATCCGGAGCGTACTTGGCCACTTTTTAAATCAAACCGGTATTGATGTAAAGGACAGATGATTTCTCCGGCCCCATTGATGTTAGCCTTAAGAAGATCCGCTCCACGATGGGGGCATTGAGTGTCGAATGCAAAGAGCTCGTCACCCATTCTCAACAAGCCAATTGATTTTTTGCCCAGAACGACTTTCTTGATCCTCCTTTCAGGGATCATTTGATATACTTCCTGCTTGCTCGTGCCTAGCTGATATTCTTTCATGGGTAAAATCCACTTATTGGCTTAAAGTACCGACAAAATTCCCGTCGGTTGGTTTTTTGTTGAATCTTTCTCAATTTCAGCTATTCCCAACAATTTAACCTCAATATCATGAAGAAATACCTGTTGTTACCCTTTCTACTCATTGCTTTTTTGGCAAAGGGACAAAGTTTAGAAGGAGCTTGGAA
The DNA here is from genome assembly GCA_943370675.1 of Reyranella massiliensis 521. GTDB lineage: Bacteria > Bacteroidota > Bacteroidia > Cytophagales > Cyclobacteriaceae > Algoriphagus. Next base: position 782 of record CALRRX020000144.1, read on the forward strand.
ACTTGTCAGCCAAAATGGTAAGGCAGTCACTGATCAGGAATACATCAAAATCTATCAGGATGATTACTTCGCTTTCGGTGTCAAAAATGTAGCAGACAATGTATTCATCGGAGCGGGGGGAGGTCCATACAAATTTGAAGCAGGAAAGTGTGCGGAAACATTGGACTTTTTTACCCTTGATCCACTTCAAGTAGGCACGACCACTCCATTCAAAGTTGAGCTAAAAGGCAATAAGCTAACCCTTTCTGCTGATACCAACGGTGGAATGCTAGTGGAGACTTGGGAAAAAATCTCTGAAAGCAAGGATGATCTGACTGGCAACTGGGTAATTACAGGTCGAAAGCAAGGTGATCAAATCAATCGCTCCACTCCAGGAGCAAGAAGAACGGTAAAAATTCTTAGTGGAGGTCGTTTTCAGTGGATAGCCTTTAATTCTGAGACAAAAGAGTTTTCTGGCACTGGAGGTGGAACTTATACAGCCAAAAATGGGAAGTATGAGGAAACCATCACCTTTTTCTCCAGAGACAATTCTAGGGTGGGCGCCAGTTTAGGATTCGATTTTAAAGTGATCGATGGAGAATGGCACCATAGTGGATTGAGCTCTCAAGGTCAGCCGATCTATGAAATCTGGACCCCTTATGCCATCGGCTATAAGCCAGCCAAGTAAATAGCATTAAATAATAGGCATCAAAAAAGGAGTCAATTTGACTCCTTTTTTGATGTTAGGCTTCTACTGCGTAAAGCTCTTTAAGCTTGGTTACGGTATAATCTACCTCTTCTAAAGTATTAAATCGGCTGAAGGAAAACCTGACAGAATCCCGCTCAGGATTATGGTTTAAAGCTCTGAGTACATGGGAACCCACCGTAGCACCCGAACTGCATGCGGATCCTCCTGATGCAGAAATACCTTCCAAATCGAGATTAAATAGTAGCATCCCTCTGTTAGATTCAGATGGAGGCAGGCTGACATTTAATACGGTGTATAGACTTCTGCCTAAATCCTGGGAGCGTCCATTGAACTCTACCCCTGGAAGTTCGGCGATGAGCTTTTCAATGAAATGCTTCTTGATTTTCTCAACATGGGCTCGGTGACCCGACATGTCCTCGTAGGCAAGTTCAAGAGCTTTTGCTATTCCGATGATCCCGATTACATTTTCAGTCCCTCCGCGCATGTTTCGCTCCTGGGCACCGCCATGTATGAAAGGATGGATTTTCTTCTCTTTTCTTACAAATAGAAATCCTGAGCCTTTAGGTCCGTGAAATTTATGTCCGCCAGCCACCAGTGCATCTACTGGAAGGCTTTTAAGATCATGGATATAGTGCCCCATCGTTTGCACGGTATCGGAGTGAAAAAATGCACCATGTTCTTTTGACAGTCCACCAATTCGTTCCAGGTCATTCAGATTTCCAATTTCATTGTTGGCGTGCATTAGGGATACCAAGCTGCCTGGATTAGCTTTCAGCAAGGATTCTAACTGATCAAGGTCTACGTCACCTTGAGAGTTTACATCCAAAAGGCTGAGTTTTACTGTCCCTTTATGTGCCAAAACTTCCAAGGTATGAAGCACAGCATGGTGCTCGATAGGGGAGGAAATAGCATGTGTAATTCCATGAGTTTCCACCCCACATACCAAAGCGGTATTATCCGCTTCTGTACCGCCCGAGGTGAAGAAAATTTCAGAAGGACTGGCATTGAGCAATTCCGCTACTTTTTTTCTTGACTTCTCGATGGCTGTTCTCACTTCCCGACCATGACTATGGACAGATGATGGATTACCAAAATGAGATTTCATAAAAGGAAGCATGGCCTCGATCACGCGATCGTCCATGGCTGTAGTGGCGGCATTGTCAAAGTAAACCTTCATCATATTTGGGCTGGGCGGGGTTCTTTTCAAAATCAAATCAGAGAAGCACTGACGACTTCTTTGATGTCTTGGATGATTTTCTTTGCCAAATGCTCCGCGGTAGCTTCAGAATCTGACTCGGAATAAATTCGAATGATAGGTTCCGTATTTGATTTTCTAAGGTGAACCCACTCTTTTTCAAATTCTATTTTCACACCGTCAATATCGTTGATCGGGTGTTTTTTATACTTGTTTTTGATTTCGAGTAGGATTTTGTCCACGTCGATTTCTGGGGTTAGCTCAATTTTATTTTTTGAGATGTAATAGTTTGGATAGGTGGCTCTGAGCATGGAAATGGACTTGCCAAACTTTGCCAGATGAGTCAAAAACAAACCGATGCCCACCAAAGCATCTCGGCCGTAATGAGAAGCAGGATAAATGATGCCTCCATTTCCTTCTCCACCAATGACAGCCTCAGTGGCTTTCATTTGATTGACCACATTGACTTCTCCAACTGCTGCGGCATTGTATTTTCCTCCGCGCTTTTCAGTTACATCTCTTAGCGCTCTAGTCGAAGAAAGATTGGAAACTGTATTTCCGGGAGTCTTTGAAAGCACATAATCCGCTACTGCTACAAGTGTATATTCTTCACCAAACATCGACCCGTCTTCATTGACAAAAGCCAATCGGTCTACATCTGGATCTACCACAATGCCGAGGTCAAAATTCCCTTTTTCCAGTTTCTTCGAAATATCACGGAGATTTTCAGGAAGTGGTTCTGGGTTGTGAGGAAAATGTCCATCCGGGGTGCAGTACATTTCTTCTATAGTCTCCACACCCAAAGCTCGTAGCAACTTAGGAATTACGATACCTCCTGTCGAGTTGACCGCATCCACGACTACTTTGAAGTTTCTCGCTTTGATGGCTTCTGCATCGACCAGTTCCAAATCCAGTACATGCTGGATGTGTCGGTCCATGTAATCTTCGATCAAAGTGTATTTACCCAGCTTTTTTACTTCTGCAAAAGAGAAATCTTCCTTTTCGGCTTTGTCCAAAATGGCCTTGCCTTCGTCGTCAGAAATAAATTCGCCGATAGAATTCAGAAGCTTGAGTGCATTCCATTGTATTGGATTATGGCTGGCAGTGAGGATGATTCCTCCGCCTGCTTGCTCTCTAGGTACCGCAAACTCCACGGTAGGAGTTGTGCTAAGTCCTAAGTCAATGACATGAATTCCCAAACCTTGTAGAGTGGCGGACACTAACCTGGAAATCATGTCTCCTGACAGCCTGGCATCTCTACCGATCACGACTTTGGGATTGCCGGTTTTTTCCAGCACCCAAGCACCATAGGCTGAGGCAAATTTTACGACATCGATAGGGGTCAATCCATCACCGGCCTTGCCGCCAATGGTTCCCCTAATTCCGGAAATTGATTTAATTAATGACACTTACAACTTGGTTTTTAAGAAGAATTAAAGAAAAAATGACAGCAAAAGTGGAAGGAAAGCTTATTTGAATTTAGCCATCACTTTCTCTACTTCGTTTTCTGGTTTTCCGCAGCTACTGGATGAATCCACTGTTTTTCCGCAAAAACTGCAGGTGACTCCTTCTTGATTTAGAAATGGACTTTGTGAGGCGCACGTGCCTTTGAATTCACCGTTTTTGAGGAAAATAAGGCGTACGGACATTAGTACAAAGAACAATGCCACGAAACCGAGAGTGATTAATACAGTTGTCATAACGGATAAATTTGCGCAAATTTAAAGCTTTCCTCCGAAAACGCTTACTATTCCAGCTTAGTTTCCCAAGACATGTCAAATTTGAGTTCCCGAGCCGAGCAATTGGCCGCTTTTGATCGGTTGTTGACCATTATGGACGAGCTTAGAGCTCAGTGTCCCTGGGATAAAAAGCAGACTACGGAGAGCCTCAGGCACTTAACTATAGAGGAGACTTTTGAGCTTTCGGATGCCATTTTGGAAGGAAATCCTGAGGAGATCAAAAAAGAACTCGGAGATATCCTCCTTCATATTGTTTTCTATGCCAAGATCGGATCAGAACAGGGCAATTTCGATATGGCGACGTTGATCAATTCGCTTTGCGAAAAACTCATCCGTCGTCATCCGCATATTTATGGGGACACGGTCGCCCAGGACGAGGAAACCGTCAAGCAAAACTGGGAAAAAATCAAACTTCAGGAAAAAGGGAATGTGTCCGTCCTTGGCGGTGTTCCAAAATCCCTACCTGCCGTGATCAAAGCCATGCGAATCCAAGAAAAAGCCCGTGGAGTGGGGTTTGACTGGGAAGAAAAGCATCAGGTCTGGGAAAAAGTGGAGGAGGAAATGCAGGAATTCAAAGCTGAATTCAATGCTGCTGAGGACAAGGAAATCGATCAGGAAAAGGCTGCTGGTGAATTTGGAGATTTACTTTTCTCATTGATTAATTACGCCCGATTTATTGATATCAATCCTGAGGAAGCTCTTGAGCGAACCAACCTAAAATTCATCAAGCGGTTTCAATACCTAGAAAATGCAGCCCGTGAGGCAGGTAAAAATCTGAGCGATATGACGCTTGCAGAGATGGATGTGTACTGGAATGAAGCGAAGAAAAAGTAAGAAGTGGTCAGTCTCAGTGATCAGGCCAAAAAGGTTGAAATTTTGGATTTCAGACGTCGGATTTCGGATAAATACCCACTAACTCAATAACTATTTTCCAATAACTCAATTACCAACTATGCCTAATCAAATCATCTTCACCTCCGAAGCTCCTGCGCCAATCGGCCCATATTCACAGGCAGTTTTAGCCGGAAATATCTTATATATATCAGGTCAGATCGCACTAGACCCAGACACGGGAGAGTTGATCAATGAAAATATCACGGAAGAAACGCATGCGGTGATGAAAAACATGGAGGCAGTTCTCCGTGCAGCTGGATTTGGATTTGCTGATGTAGCCAAATGCACCATCTTTATTCGAGATATGGGACAGTTTGCCACGATCAATGAAGCCTATGGACAGTATTTTAAATCAAACCCTCCGGCCCGTGAAACAGTTGAGGTAAGTAAGCTCCCCAAAAATGTGAACGTGGAGATTTCCTGCATCGCCGTAAAATAAAATCCTGTTGAATCTGATTCCCTACCATACCGAAACCTTGGTCAGTCCACTTTCCAAAGAAGAGGTTTTGGGGCATTTGATGCGGGTCACACGAGAGGTAAATTTCCTTGACCCACGTTCTTACCTCAATGATCAGATCAAATTCAATGGGATAGTGGGAAGAGAGGGATTTCGGATTTCCAGATCGATCAAAAAAGGAGACACCTTTCTGCCTCTCCTAATCGGAAAACTGGAAGACACGCCGAGAGGAAGTATCATTTTCATGGAATACCGGCTGTTTCCATCTGCGGTGTTTTTCCTTGCTTTTTGGAGTATTATCCTGACTGCTTTTTCAGCTTATTACCTTTTGGCCCAGCCTAATCTTAGCTACTCCCTGATTTGTTTTATGTTGGCAATAAGCAATTATGGACTGGGATTGATGTTTTTTAACCGACAGTACAGACTCTCCCGAGAAGTCTTTCATCAATTGATCAATTTCCAGCTGAAGGACAAGGATTAAAATGCTATTGCTTAGGCAGAAAAAATCTCAGCCCTTAACTTTGCGACCGAAAAATTAAACACCTATTCCCAAATACCATGTCAATCCGAATTGAAAAAGACACGATGGGCCCTGTAGAGGTGCCTGCAGACAAATACTGGGGCGCTCAAACCCAACGATCCATCAATAACTTCAAAATCGGTGGTGAGAAAAACCGCATGCCGATCGAGATCATCCGAGCATTTGCCATTCTTAAAAAAGCAGCAGCTCTTACCAATGCTGAATTGGGTGTATTGGCTCAGGATAAAGCAGAAATCATCGGAAAAGTGTGCGATGAAATTCTAGCCGGTCAGCATGACGATCAGTTTCCTTTAGTGATTTGGCAAACTGGTTCTGGAACTCAGTCCAATATGAACGCGAATGAGGTGATCGCTTACCGTGCTCACGTGCTTTTGGGAGGTTCTTTGGAAGATGCCAAAAAGAAAATTCACCCAAATGACGACGTAAATAAGTCTCAGTCTTCCAATGATACTTATCCTACTGCGATGCATGTGGCAGCGTATCAGATGGTGGTTGAAACGACCATTCCAGGTGTTCAAAAGCTAAGAGATACGCTGGCGGAAAAGGCTGAAGCTTTCAAAAATGTGGTGAAAATCGGACGTACCCACTTTATGGATGCAACCCCGCTTACACTTGGCCAAGAATTTAGCGGGTATGTAGCTCAGCTAGACCATGGCTTGAGAGCTCTGAAAAATACATTAGCTCACCTTTCCGAGCTTGCTTTGGGTGGTACTGCAGTAGGTACAGGCTTGAATACTCCTCAAGGGTATTCTGAGTTGGTGGCTCAAAAGATAGCCGAACTTTCCGGTCATCCTTTTGTAACTGCTCCAAACAAGTTTGAGGCGTTGGCCGCACATGACGGAATGGTAGAAGCCCACGGTGCGTTGAAACAGCTGGCAGTTTCTTTGATGAAAATCGCAAACGACATCCGAATGCTTTCTTCAGGTCCTCGTTCCGGTATTGGTGAAATTCTAATTCCTGAAAACGAACCCGGATCCTCCATCATGCCAGGTA